>CAZERP010000018.1:1175-2391 GCA_964514805.1 Microcaldota archaeon | reverse complement strand
TTAAGCCAAAGAGCAGCTTGTTCGTCTTTATGTGTGCCCTCGCCTGAAAGAAATAGGAGCGCTTGATCGTCAGCTAATACCATTCTAGTAGGCAAGTTCATTGAACTAGACGTTGAAGCAAGTTGAGTAGCTTCAGGACTTAATTTTGAACTACTAATGTGAACATTAACTCCTCTCTTGCGCGCAGCGCTAATTAAACCAGCGTGGCGTGAGAGTTTTTCGAATAAACTTTGAGGAGTAGTTGCAATAGTAATGTGACTTTTAGCATCACCTAGCATTGAAGCTAGTTTAGAGTGAATTGCGTCATCGCCTTTAAGTGTCCATGCGCTTTCTTCTACGTTAACGTTACCTTGAGTTCCTGAACTTGAAAGTCCACTGTGGATTGCGCTTGCAATTTTGTCAATTTGTGCAACTTCGTTTTCAACTTGAGCACGTCTTTGAGATTTTAGAGTTGCGACTGCTTCGGTTATTGGAAGTGAAGCGTATTTAACTGGTCTTCCGGGTTGCATTGCTACGAAGCCTTGTTCTTGAAGTGAAGTTAAAACATCATATACTCTGGGGCGTGGTAGTTGCGCTTTAGTTGCAACTTCTCCTGCTGTGCAGCCTTCGCCAGTGAGTGAAAGAACATGGAATGCTCTAGCTTGGTATTCGTTTAGACCAAGTGATCTTAAATTTGCTAGGACATCAGAATTTCTAGAGGTAGAAGGCATATAATTAGTACTAGTACTTTCTGCAAATGACCTTTTAAACCTATTTATTTTTGGCATTCAATTTCGACACTCAAAGTTAATATTTATGATTATTTTTTTATTGTATAGAGTTACTAGTAAACCCCCAATATATAAATGTATCTACTTCTTCGGAGTAACAATCTAAACCTATATATAGCTTTGTTTTCACTCAATTGTAGTAACAAATGAAATTTTTTGTTTTTCTAACAATACTACTAACTATAATTGCCACAACCACTAGCGCAGCAAACATAAACGCAGACATAAACATAAACCAACAAATACTACAACTAAACCAACCAACAACAATTCCCATAACAATCACAAACACAGCAAACGCAGCAACATTCGAAATACAACTCACAACAACACCACAACTAACTGCATTCACTAACACTAACTACGTAGAATTACAAACAAACGAAATAAAACACATCAACCTCTACGCCACCAGCACAAATCCCGGCCCAAAAACAATCACAATC
>CAZERP010000018.1:0-1165 GCA_964514805.1 Microcaldota archaeon | reverse complement strand
GCAAACAAACACGACTTACAAATATACCTCCCACAAGAACAAACAATAACTAACTGCAACGAATTCACACTAAACGGCTACGCCCAAAACAAGGGCACCACAACCGAACAAATAACCATAAAACTAAACGGACAAACACAAACACTAACCATACCACCAAGTCAAACTACTCCATTTGCATTCACATTAAAAAACGTAAAAGAACTAGAACTCAAAACCCAAATAATACAAAACGGCAAAACAACAACTCACTCAATCAAACTAATCAACAACTGCATTCCAAAAAACCAAAAATACACAGTCACAATAACAAACAACCAAAAAGCCCTAATGAAAGGACTACACGCAACAATCACCGGCCTTCCAAACCAATGGCAAATTTTAACACGTAGTCCTACAGACTTACAACCAGGAGAAACAACAACCTTCGACGTTATAATAAAACCAACAACTCAAAACGAAGACGACATTCAACCAGTCCTACAAATAACCGATTCAAAAGGAAGCGAAATCTACAAACAACAACTCCCAACAATCAAATCAACATCCCCACTCACTGCGCAATTCACCAAACAACTAACAAACCTATCACAAAACACCCAAACAATCATCGCAATCATCGCAGCATGCCTCATACTAATAACCCTCTTCGCCAAAAAACCACCACAAACAAAACCAATCCACGACACGCACGATAATCACAGCAAAGAACACACAGACGAACACCAAACACACCTACAAAACGAACACGAACACCACAACGAACACCACTAATTATTAACTCTTCACTCGTATTCTCTTATAATTATGTTAAGAGATGAGAAAGGACAAGGCGCAATAGAATACATACTCCTAATAGCCGGAGCACTAATCTTCGTCGTACTAGTAATCGTACTCGTAAGACAATACATATTCACACCAACCGCAAACAACACCAAACAAAACACCGGCCAATACTTCGACCTACTAAAAGACTTCAAAAAAGAATAAAAAATGACAATAGTTATTCGAAAAGAAGACATAACACATCCACTACTAGCTCACGCAATTAAACAAATAATAAAAACAAGAAAAACAAAACTCGGCCGACTAAAACTAGGCGCCCTTGCCGGCACAACTCGCGGGCATGGGCGGGCTTCTCACAGTAAGCGCACGTCATCGCTTC
>CAZERP010000017.1:11400-14703 GCA_964514805.1 Microcaldota archaeon | reverse complement strand
AGAAACAGAAACTTTACTGTTAACTGCATTTTTTGTAACTACTACGCTGCCTCTATAGCTTGCAATTCCGCCATCTTTAGAAATACTTTTAGATCGTATGACTGAAGTCGTGTTTGGTGCTAGATGTATTGATTTTGATCCGGTGTCTTGATTTTGTCCTTTTGTCGCCATTGCAACTCCAAGCGAATCGCTGCGCGCGCCTTCTCCTTTCAAAACACTGCACGGGTATAGCATAGTAACCTGTGAGCCAACGTTGCTGTTAATCCATTCAATAATGGCATTACTTTCAACAATTGCACGTTTCGTATTCAAATTAAAAGTGTCTTTGCTCCAGTTTTCAATGCTAGTATATCTCATGCGTGCGTTTGGCATTACGAAAATCTCAACACATCCCGCGTGCAAAGAACTCTTGCCATACCGAGGCGTTGAGCAACCTTCAATGTAGTGCAAGTCTGCGCCTTCATCTACGATTATTAAAGTGTGTTCGAATTGTCCGCCGGATTTAGCGTTCATTCGAAAATACGCTTGGAGTGGTTGTTCTACTTTTACTCCTTTTGGTACATAAATGAAAGTACCTCCGCTCCATACTGCCGCGTGTAGCATTGCAAACTTATGATCGCTAATAGGAACGCATGAAGTCATGAAATATTTTTTTACGAGGTGAGGGTATTTGTGAACTGCCTCGTCCATGTTAAGAAAGATGACTCCTTTTTCAGTTAATTCTTTTTTTAGGTTATGGTATATCATTCCTGAGTCTAATTGAGCGCCGACTCCTGCTAGTACTTTTTTTTCAGCTTCGGGAATTCCTAGTTTTTCAAAAGTATTTCTAATTTCTTTAGGTACGTCTTCCCATTTTTTTGCTTCACGTGACTCGGGTGAGATGTAGTAGTTTATTTCTTCAAGTTTTAACTTATCTAAAGAAGGACCCCAGTTGGGTAGTGACGTTTTTTGAAAGAGTTGAAATGCTTTGAGTCTTTTTTCAAGCATCCAATCCGGTTCATTTTTCTCCTTCGATATTAATCGTATGACTTCGTCAGTTAAACCGGTTGGTAGTTTAGTGCTATCGCTAATGTCATCTTTAAATTCAATAGTAGACTCTTGGTGTTTTTGCATGAGTGATTATAGATTACTTCCAGCAAGTTAACATTTGTTTTGCTTCTTTAGTAAGACTATATTCTACTGCTAGTGGTTTTGAGTTTATTACTTTACGGTGTATTAAGCCGCCTTCTTGTAAATCTTGCAGTCTTTCTGATAGCATGCCTTGTGTTACGCCGGGAATTGCTCTTTTTAGGTCGTTAAAGCTCATGTTGGTTTTGTTGAGTTCTTTTACGATGCGAATCGCCCATTTCTTTTCAAAAATGTCAAGCCAGTTAAGCACGGGGCAGGTTTTACCATCAACTACTTTAGTACATACGTCACAAGTTGTAGTCATTTAGGTAGGTCATCTCCGTTTTTTTTAGATGTAATTAATAGAACTACCCTGGTATAAAAAACATACGTAGTACGAATATTAGAGTATTTTTAGTTGAAATTACCATAATGCTCGTGATTAGGATCATGCTCATGTTTTGTAATAAGCGCCTTTAAGTTAACGGGAAAAGAATGTGTATCAATTAAGTTTTTCTTTTTCATATCATCAACTTCAGAAAACTTCTCTTCTTTTGATTCAAACTTTTGACTAACATTAAACTCATACATAGTCTCTTTCATAGGTTTCATACAAGGAGTACTCCTAACTTCAACTACGACATTCTCTTTACTCTCTGTAATGAGTTCTTTTAATGCTTTTTTAATTTCCTTATGTTGATCTTCAAGCGCGTCGCTTTCATACTTACGAAGCTCAATATACCCTTCAGCTTTCAAACTTAAAAGTTGAGGATAAACGTGTAGCGTAACTTCTGCTACTAGAAATTTATTACTATCAATAACTGTCTTCAAGAATTTGTACATACTAAAAATTAGCTTGAATTAAGTATTTAACCTCTAACTTCGTACTCGTATGGTAGATACTTATGAATAAATGCAATGGAAAAATTACGATAATAGGCTGCGGCGCAGTAGGCAGCGCATGCGCATACGCCATGCTACTCAAAGGAGTAGCCAAAGAACTAGTAATAATTGACGTTAACGAAAAAAGAGCCCAAGGCGAAGCCATGGACTTACGCCACGGGTCAGTATTTTTCGACTCATGTTCAGTACAAAGCGGGTCAAACTACGCGCTATGCAAAGACTCAGACATAGTAGTAATAACCGCAGGCGCCGCCCAAAAACCAGGACAAAGCAGGTTAGAACTTGCTGCGGGTAACGCTAAAATAATGGAATCAATCGTACCTCAAATTGCAAAATACGCGCCGGAGTCAATCATCATAATGGTCACTAATCCAGTTGACGTTATGACAATGCTAGCACTCAAACTAAGTGGTTTTCCAAAGAACCGGGTCTTCGGAAGCGGAACTACTCTTGATTCAAGTCGTTTGAAGTTTTTAATTGCAGAAAGTTTAAACTTAAGTCCAAAAAGCGTCCACGCATACATTCTAGGTGAACATGGTGATAGTGAATTTGCAGCATGGTCATCCGCGCGAGTAGCAGGAGTTCCGCTCAAGAATATTCCAGGTTATAATCAAAAGAAAATCGACGCTGCTTTTGAGCACACTAAAAACGCGGCATACGAAATCATTGCTTTGAAAGGTTTTACTAATGACGCTATTGGCGTTGCAGTGGCACACTTATGTAAGGATATACTATCTGATGCTAAGCGCGTAACTCCACTCTCAGTTTACCTCAAGAATTACGAAGGAGTATCAAACGTGTGCATCTCAGTACCATGCGTTTTAGGCGCGCAAGGCATACAAGAAATACTACCCGTAGAACTAAACGCCGGGGAAAAGAAACAATTCCAAGCATCTGCCGCGAAGATAAAAGAAACCGCAAAAAGCCTAAAAATATAGTTGACTACAAAATGCCAGTTAAACCACTGCCTGTTGAACTTGTTGAACGTTTGAAAAAAGCAGCGCCAAGAATTGAAAAAGTATTAGGTAGGATGCGAAACATCGACCCACGTAAAAGTCGTTCAGATAGGTTAACTAAAGACCCATTAGATACAAAGGAATGGGGCGGCAGAGTTAGACAAATGAACATCACGCGTAACTTTCCCGGAGTTAAACTAGTAATTAAAAAACACGATAATCGAAAGGGCAATTTTAATTCTAAGCAACCGGCTGTTGATTTAGTAAACGATATGTATGATGTTATTGATTTACATAACCGTCAAGATGTAGAACGCAAGTATGAATTAGTTAAGCC
>CAZERP010000017.1:0-11390 GCA_964514805.1 Microcaldota archaeon | reverse complement strand
TAGATCGATTTCAAAAACTTTCTGCACGTGGATTAAAAGTACTCGCTACGTTAAAAGAAAAACACGGAATTAAAAGAGAGGATATTTCCTCTGCATATCTTGATTTAATGGACTGGTCTATGAATCATAAGTTTAATTTTTTTGCGGGAAACATGATATTTCTAGGTATGAAGAACGGTAAATTTCAATTCATGCCCTTGGCGGATGATTGGTAAAAAAAGTAGAAAGGAAAAAAGAGAGTTAAATTATCCTTTTAGGTTTTTGTCGCCTGGTTTCCAGTCCATTGGGCATAGTCCGCCGGTTTGGAGTGCTTTTAGTACACGTAGTGTTTCTTGTGCGCTTCTGCCTACGTTGTTACTGTGAATGCAACTGTATTGGAGTACTCCATCGGGGTCGATTATGAAAGTTCCGCGTAGTGCAATGCCTTCTTCTTCAATTAGCACGCCATATGCGTCAGATAATCTGTGGTTAGTATCTGCGAGTATTGGAAATTTAACTTCTTTCATGTCGCGTTCAAACCACGCTTTGTGACTGTGAACCGAATCAGTCGAAGCGCCTAAGATGACGGCGTTTGCTTTTTTGAAATCCGCTTCAATGGCTGCAAAACCCTTTATTTCAGTAGGGCATACGAAAGTAAAGTCCATTGGGTAGAAGAAAAGTACAGTCCACTTTCCGTGAAGGTCTTTACTTGACACGTGCGTAAATTTACCATCTTGGTATGCTTGGCAATCAATTGATGGCGCTTTTTCGCCAACTTTTGCGCAGTATTCACTTTCACAAAAATCTTCACATTCATCTTCGCACATATTCGATTTACAACATTCTTCGCTCATAGTTCAATTTTACACCTAATTAATCTTTTTAAAAAAAAATTCGCGTCTTGTTTTAAAGTGTGTTTTAGAAAATAAAAAACGAGTAGTACTTTATTTTTTGTCAAAATAGCTTTGCATTGGTTTCCAGTAGTACTCGACCCATCCTTTGTCTAATGCTTTTACAAGTGAGGGTGGGACGTTTGTTTGTTTGAATATAATTTGTGTCCCTGCTGGGTTTTTTTTAAAAGTAAAAGTTACAATTGAAGGCGCTGCACCTTGAGGCCAATCTGTGTTTTGCCATTCTTGAACTATTTCAGAGTCCTTTTTTAGTTCAATAGTTTTACCTGTGATGTACCCGTCCCATGCAGTGAATGTTTCTCCCATTAGCGCGGTAATTTCTGCTTTACCTCCAGTAAAAGTGGAGTGCATTTTACTGTTTAACAAACCGTGATAGATTTGTTTTGGAGTCGCGTTTTTAATAATAACTTTTTGATTAATCGTACTCATGGTAATTATTAGGAAGTTTTAACTATTTAACACAGTTAAGTTGTTTTTTGTTCTACTTTGAGTTGTTTGAGTTCTTTTTCGATTTCTTTTACGTCTTTGAATTCTTTGTAAACTGCAGCGAAACGAATGTACGCAACGGGGTCTAGTAGTTTTAGTTTTTCCATTACCTTCTCACCAATCACACTTGAGGGTATTTCTTCAGATTCGCTTTGTGTTTTAATTTCCATTTCAATTTCAGCGATAATCGTGTCAATTTGCGCGAGCGTAACTTTAGTCTTTTGACTAGCGATTATAATTCCTTTTTTGATTTTTTCAGGGTCAAATTGCGCTCTACTTCCGTTCTTTTTGATTACCATAATTGGCGTACTTTCAATACGCTCGTAAGTAGTAAATCGTTTAGCGCATTTAATGCACTCTCTGCGTCGGCGGTTGGCGTGTTCATCTGATTCACGTTTGTCTAATACTTTAGTCTCTTCAAAACTACAAAACGGACACTTCACTTTTATTCGTACACCTGCGGTGATCAAGAAAAAATAGAAAGGTAAAAAGAGGATTAAAAAGTTTAAACTAGCTGCAGCCGGTTGTTGCTCCGCAGTTAAAGCATTTGTAACAAGCGGCGCTTCTTACAGTTATCGATCCACATTCTGGGCACGCGGGCGCGTCTGATTGTGCTTGGAACGCTCCTACTTTGTCTGCAGTTGGTTCGAGTGTTTTTTGAACTGGTGTTGCGACTTGTGGTTTTTGCGCGTTTGGTAGTTGTGAGTATGGCGCGACTGGTTTGTCTGTTATGTTTGCTAGGCCAATTTCGGCTAGATCTTCTTGTGGCATGAATTTGTATGCGAGCCATTTGAAGATGTAGTCTACTATTGATTTGGCGAATCGAATGTCGGCGTTGCTTGTTACTCCGTTGGGTTCGAATCTCATACCGATGTATTTCTTGGCTAGGACTTTCAAGGGTACTCCGTATTGCAGTGCTAGGGATATTGAAGTTGCGAATGCGTCCATTATTCCGCTGATTACGGTTCCTTCTTTTGCCATTGTGATGAATATTTCTCCTGGCATTCCGTTGTCGTAAAGTCCTACGGTTAAGTATCCTTCGTGACCTGCTATGCTAAACTTGTGGGTAACTGCGGCTCTTTCATCTGCAAGTCTTAGTCTTAGTGGTTTGTAGATTACTTGTGGTTCTTGTTGTACTACTTCTTGTGGTTTTTCTACTTGCACTTGTTCTTGTTTTTGGGTTTCTTTCTTGCTTGTTGTTAGAGCTTGTGTTTTCTTTGAACCGTCTCTGTAGATTGCAATAGCTTTGAGTCCCATTTTCCATCCTTGGATATATACTTCTTCGATGTCTTTTACAGTTGCATCTTCTGGCATGTTAACTGTTTTGCTAATTGCACCGGAGATAAATGGTTGAGCGGCTGCCATCATGCGCAAGTGGCCCATGTAGTGGATTGAGCGTTTTCCGTTTGCTGGTTTGAACGCGCAGTCGAATACGGAGACGTGTTCGTCTTTCAAGTGTGGCGCGCCTTCAATGGTGTCATGTTCGTTTATGTATGCGAGTATGTCATCGTTTTGTGTTTGCGTGTAGCCAAGTTTCTTTAATGCGAGTGGAATGGTCTTGTTTACGATTTTGATCATTCCGCCTCCGACTAGCCATTTGTATTTGACGAGTGCAATATCTGGTTCTACTCCTGTTGTGTCGCAGTCCATGAGAAAGCCGATTGTGCCGGTTGGCGCGAGTACTGAAATTTGTCCATTTCTGTATCCGAATTGTGTTCCTGCTTCTACGCATTCATCCCATGATTGGTGAGCCGCGGCGAGAACGTCGCTTGGTACGCCGTCTGGTGCGATTGCGTATGCTGCTGCTCTGTGCATGTTCATTACTTTGATGAATGGTTCTTTGTTTATGTCGTAGTATTTGAATGTTCCTTGGCGTTTAGCAATTAGCGCGGATTGGCGGTATGATGTTGCGCTTAGGATTGCGGTGAGCGCGCCTGCGAAGTTTCTTCCTTTGTCACTATCGTATGCTAGTCCCATTGCCATTAGTAGCGCTCCGAGGTTTGCGTATCCAATTCCAAGTGGGCGGTAGTCGTGTGAGTTTTGTGTGATTTGTGGTGTTGGGTATGATGAGAATCCTACTGAGATTTCCATTGCGGTTATCATGACTTCTGCTACGTGTTTGTATAGGTCGATGTCGAATGTTCCGTCTGCTTTTAGGAATTTCATTAAGTTTAGTGAGGCTAGGTTGCAGGCAGTGTCGTCTAGGTACATGTATTCTGAGCAGGGGTTGCTTGAATTGATTTTGCCGCTTGCTGCGCTTGTGTGCCATCTGTTGATTGTGGTGTCGTATTGGATTCCGGGGTCTCCGCATTCCCAGGCGGATTGTGCGATTTGTCTCATTACGTCTCTTGCTTTGAGTGTTTCTACTGGTTCTCCGTTTGTGACTGCTTTGGTTTTCCATTCTTTGTCTTCAATTACTGCTTGCATGAAGTCATCAGTTACTCTTACTGAGTTGTTGGCGTTTTGGAAGAAAATTGAACCGTAGGCTTCGCCGTCAATGGACGCGTCGTATCCGGCGGCGATTAGGGTGTGTGCTTTCTTTTCTTCTTTGGATTTACATTGTATGAATTCGATGATGTCTGGGTGGTCTACGTTTAGGATTACCATCTTTGCTGCGCGGCGAGTTTTTCCTCCTGATTTGATTACTCCTGCGAATGCGTCGAGTCCTTTCATGAATGATACTGGTCCGCTTGCTTTTCCTCCGCTTGAGAGTAGTTCTTTGCTTGATCTTAGTGCGGACATGTTTATTCCGCTGCCGCTTCCGTGTTTGAATAGCATTCCTTCGACTACGGCCATGTTTAGGATGGATCGCATGTCGTCTTTGATTGAGTTGATGAAGCATGCTGAGCATTGTGGGTGTTCGTCGACTCCTACGTTGAACCATACTGGGCTGTTGAATGCGGCGTATTGGTTTACTAGGATGTGTGTTAGTTCTGCGCGGTATGTTTCTGCTTGTTCGCTTGATTGGAAGTAGTTGGCTTTGATTCCCCAGTCGGTCATTGTGTCTGCTACTCTTGAGACCATTTGTTTTACGCTGGTTTCTCTTTTTGGTGTTCCCATTTTTCCTCTGAAGTATTTTGATACTGCAATTTTTGTGGCGGTTTGGCTCCATGTTGATGGTACTTCTACGCCTTTTTGTTCGAAGACTATTTTGCCGCTTGGGTCTGTGATTACTGCGTCTCTTGATTCCCATTGGATTTCGTCGTATGGGTGTACGCCGGGGGTTGTGAATACTCTTCTGAATTCATAGTCTGTTTTACTTTCTGTTTTTTGCAATACCATTTCCAAGAACCACCTATTAGTTGTATTTGGTTGTGTTTAGAAGTACTATATGTTGATTTGTGAGGTCTTGTGGATACTACAAGTTGATAGTATTTTTCCCCGTTATCGGACACAACATATTGTGCCTTCCTAGCTTAGTAATACAAGCTCTAGTGCTTTTTAAAGCTATTTTTTTAGACGTACGCAAATCAAATTTTTTAGATTTCGCCTTTTTTTAGCTCTAAGAAACAAAAATATTGAGTTATTATGTTTTCTAAAAATCTAAAACAAATAAATAAAACACGTATTTTAAGAAAAATAATTAATTTATTTTATCTTTTTTGCGTAATACTTTTTAGTAGTTTCATAAAATTACGTTATTTTTTTTCAAATGAACTAAAGTTATAGTTTTTTATCTACTTCCGCGCTAATAAATAAACAAATTCAAAATGGTAGTCCCACGAAACAAAAAACCGAGCGCTAAAAGTGCATCGCCAGTCGCTAAAGCAAAGCCTTCACGTAAATCCCTACTAAGTAAAGTAAGGCCATATATCTTAGGACTAGGGTTACTTGGCACTGCAAGCGGAATACCCCAAATACACTCCGGACCAAAAGACCAACCCCGCGGCTGGATAGAAAAAATAGCAGACAAAGCAGCAACAAAAAAAACAGTAGAAGATGTAAGCGAACTTAAAAATCAACTAAATGCGCAAATTCGAACCGAAGCGCAAAACTTTGACGCGCAATTAAAGAACGCAACGCCTGATGAACTACTCGCACAAGAAAATAGATTCAAACAGCTACAAGGCAAATACAATCTTTTGTACGCACAGCTAGAAAATGAATTAGAAGCAGAAAAAGCAAAAAGCGCATTTAACAAAAAAAACTTACGCTTCCAAACACCACAAAGTTTCGCATTCGGCACGGGCGAAGCAGTTAATGATTTTAACCAAACCAAAAAACTATTAGACGCATACAAATACCGTTTCAAAAAAGCCAAAATTCAAAACGCAATTAGCGCCAGTGAATTTCAATTCGACTCACACGCAACCGGACAAGCTGCATTAAAACGAATAGAACAAGATAAACAAAACGCAATATCTCAAGGCAAAACGCCTCCAGAAGTCGCGGCAGTTGAACTCAAAGGCATTAGTTATTACTTGCAAATCAATAAATTTAGAGATACTGGAGTTAAAGAGCCATCTAAAGAAGAAGCAGAGGCCGTCAGAAAAGTTTTCGACATACTCGCAGCAAACCCCGACGCGCACAGTCCGGATGTCGCATTAACTGCGCTTGAATCTGCAATGTCTAGACTATCAACTTACAAAATAAGCAGCGCTACTAAGAAATTTTACGCCGACACATACAATGACTTAGTTAGTAAAATTGCAAGTAGAGTTAAAGGCGAACTAGGTACTATTGAAAGTGTCAAAGCAACTCCCGAAGGCGGGCTAATAATACAACTCCACAAACCGCCTGCGTTTCAATTCAGAAGCTGGAAACTACGTGACCACGGAGGAACCGCAAGCGAAACGGAACACTACTTCAATCCAATTAACTTAGTGCCAATTTTTCACACTAAACAAGCACTTACTTCTAGCGGAGTTGCTAGGGAACGTGGAACAGAAATTCCACTCATTCCAACACAAGATGGAAGAATACTAATCACCCCAGATCACATACCAGATGAAAATGGTCACAGTGTATTATCTCTTGCATACGGTTACGAAATGGGCGCGCCAAAAGGAGTTAACGTACCAAGATCATACTTAACTCACGATGGAAAATTCACACCTGTAGTCGCCGAACTCAAAAACGGGCAATTAACTAAAGCAGATGACCCAGTTAGTTCAATTCAACAAGTACTATTCACTGGCGCAGGAGTAGGTACGCCCGGCTCCAATGATTTTCCTCAAGTATTATATGATTTAATCCAAAAAGAAAAACAAGAACATCCGGACAAAGAAATATTTGTTCCAATGGACCCAATTGATTATAAAAATTTTGCAAAGAAACACCCTGATATTTACAAAAAAGCACTCGCCGCGTCAAAGATTACTCGTGGTTCTGCAACTCAAGGAGAAATACAAAATAAAGCAAGACAACTTTACGGCGACTTAGCAAACAAATTTATAGTAATCAAAAAAGTAACTGGCTCAGATGGCAAACAACGAGTGGTATTACAAACAAATAATTCAAGTTTAGCGCCAGCTGAAGTAACCGATGTACCGCCTGAACTTGTAAACCCCGAAATGAAAACCACTGAATTCGGCACTCCAAACGACTTAACTCCCGATGAAGCAGAACAAATAAAAGAAAAATCAACTCCATCGAATGAACCGCAAGGAGAACCAAGTCAAGAACAAGTGCCTCAGGAAGAACTTCCTGAAATGCCTCACGATATCAATACTAATGGCGATCAAGACTTTCAAGGTAGGCTAGATTTTAGGAAAGCTAATGAGTGGAAAAAATTCGCGAGTGCTACAGAAATGCGGCCAAGAACTGCGGGGGTTTCTCCATTTAGTGAATTTGGAGAACAGCTAAGAAGAAAGAAAAGAATTGTTTAAAATATTTTGAACTTACCCTTTCTGCTTTTTTTGTTTTGTCCAAAACTTTCATTCAATTTCTCAAACAATTCCTTCTGTTCGGCAGTCAACTTAACTGGTGTTAATACATTTACTTTAACGTATAATTCGCCAGTATGCTCTGCGCTTAAATCGTAAATTCCCTTACCTTTTAATCTAAAAGTAGTTCCGCTTTGAGTTCCGGCGGGAATTTCTAAATCCACTTCCTCGTGGAGTGTTTTAACCTTTATTGTATCTCCAAGTGCGGCTTGAGTAACCAAAATTTCAGTCTCGGCGTATAAGTTTGGTCCTTTTCGCTCAAAATTCTTATGCTTCTTTACTTGTACGATTACGTAAAGATCGCCAGCGTGACCGTTTCTAAAACCAGCATTACCTTTACCACTTAAACGAATGCGAGTATCACTGTCAACTCCCCTTGGAATTTCAACTTCAATTTCTTCACGCTTTTCAACTACGCCACTAGTGTTACAATTTCTGCACGGCGAGTCAATTTCATCTCCACTACCTGCACATTTAGGACAAGTAGTTTGAGTTGCAAAACGCATAAAGCCCATTTGACGAACTTGCTGAACTGAACCTTGACCATGACAAGTCTTACACGTAGACTTCTTTCCATCTGCGCTACCTGTGCCGCCACACTTGCTACACTCTGCAGTGTGCGCGTATTGAATTGTTTTAGTGACGCCTTTACTTGCTTCTTCTAAAGTAATTTCAACTTCAGTACCAATACTTTCTCCTTTGCGTGGCCTGCCGCTTCTAGTGTTTTCAAAACCAGAAAAACCGCTACCAAAAAATTGCGAGAAAGCATCTTCAAAGCCACTGCCTTGACCGAAAATGTCTTGGAAGTTAATGTCTTGCGGGTTAAAACCGCCATATTGTTGATTAACTCCATCTGAGCCGTATTGATCATACGCGGCACGCTTTTTCTCATCTGAAAGAACCGCGTAAGCTTCGCTAATTTCTTTAAACTTACTTTCAGCTCCCGCTTCTTTGTTTCTGTCAGGGTGGTATTTCATCGCAAGCTTCCTGTAGGCAGACTTAATTTCGTCTGCACTAGCAGTACGGTTAACACCTAGCGTCGCGTAATAATCTTTACTCACAAAATCACTTCAAGTCTTTTACTTTTTTTCTTTGAATTTACCTTCTACGACATTATCATCTTCGCCGTATGGGTGGCCGCCTTTTGGCGCCTCGTCTTGAGGAGCTTGTTGCGCGCCTCCTTGTGGCTGCTCTCCTTTGTAGAGTTTAGCTCCAACCTCTTGAAGTATTGCGCGTAGCGCTTCGCTTTTAGTTTTTAACTCTGAAGTTGGTTTGTTTTCAGTTAAAGCGGTTTTGAGTTCTTTCATTGAACTTGTAACTTTTTCTTTATCTTCTGCGGTGACTTTGTCTCCTAGTTCTGAGAGTGTTTTTTCCGCGGTGTAGGCTAAAGTTTCCGCGTCGTTTCTGGTTTGTACTTCTTCGAGTTTTTCTTTATCTTTTTCAGCAAAGTTTTCTGCTTCGTTAACTTTATTGTTGATTTCATCTTTGCTCATTTTGTGTGGCGCGGTAATTACAATTTGTTGTTCTTTACCTGTGCCTTTGTCTTTAGCGTGTACTTTCAAAAGACCGTTTGCATCGATGTCGAAGGTAACTTCAATTTGTGGTACTCCTCTTGGCGCGGGGGCGATTCCTACTAGTCCAAATTTTCCAAGTTCAACGTTGTCACTGGCCATTGCTCTTTCTCCTTGGAATACGCGAATGTCTACGCTTGTTTGCATATCAGCTGCGGTTGAAAAGACTTGGCTTCTTTTTGTTGGAATGGTAGTGTTTCGTTCGATGACTTTAGTCATTACGCCTCCTAGTGTTTCAATTCCAAGTGATAATGGAGTTACGTCGAGTAGTAGAAGATCTTTGATTTCTCCTGCGAGTACGCCTCCTTGGATTGCAGCTCCCATTGCGACACATTCCATTGGGTCAACTCCTCTTACGATTTTGTTGCCGAAGATGTTTTCTAGGAATTGTTGTACTTTTGGTATACGAGTAGGTCCACCGACTAGGATTAGTTTGTCGATGTTTGATGCTTGTAGTTTTGCGTCATTTAGCGCTTGATAAATTGGCTTTTCACATTTCTTTACTATGGGTTCAATTAGTTCTTCAAGTTTAGCTCGTGAGAGGTTTTCCTTTAAGTGTTTTGGACCAGTTTTGTCTGCCGTTATGTATGGTAGGTTAATTTCAGTGGTTAAGACTGTTGATAGTTCGATTTTTGCTTTTTCTGCAGCTTCACGTAAACGTTGCATTGCAGTAGGATCTAAAGTTAAGTCTACTCCAGTATCTTTCTTGAATTTGTCGATAAGGTAGTTCATTACTGCTCGGTCCATATCAGTTCCACCGAGTTGAGTATCTCCACTTGTGGATTTAACTTCAAAAACTCCTGAACCAAATTCCATTAAAGTTACGTCGAGTGTTCCGCCTCCAAGGTCGAATACTAAGATTTTTTGATCCGCCCCTGACTTGTCAAGTCCGTAAGCTAATGCAGCAGCTGTAGGCTCGTTAATAATTCTAACTACATCAAGGCCAGCGATTAAACCAGCGTCTTTTGTTGCTTGTCTTTGATTATCATTAAAGTAAGCGGGGACAGTAATGACTGCTTTTTCTACTTTTTCTCCAATAAAACTTTCCGCGTCTGCTTTAATCTTTTGTAAAATAGCCGCGCTTATTTCTTGAGCAGAGTAACTCTTACCATACATTGAAAACTTGTAGTCGCTTCCCATTTTTCGCTTAGCTGCCATGATAGTACCTTCTGGGTTACTAATAGCTTGACGCAATGCAGGAAGACCTACAAGTCTTTGTCCATCTTTTGTAAAAGCTACAACTGATGGAGTTGTTTTTCCACCTACAGTGTTTCCTTCTGCAGCTGGGACGATTACAGCTTTTCCACCTTCCATTACAGAAGCTGCGCTGTTAGAAGTACCTAAATCGATTCCAATAATTTTTGCCATATTTTAATTTTCACCTATTTTTTTTTCTATAAATATTTATTCTGTTTTGCTTACTGCGACAATTGCAGTTCTTATAAGTTTTCCATTTAGTTTGTATCCGGGTCTTATCACTTTAGTTACCTTGTTGTCTTCATCTCCTTTTTCAGTAAATGCAACTTCACAAGTTTCAAGATCTACATTTTTACCTTCGCACGTGAATTTCTGTAGCCCTGCTGTGAAAAGTGTTTTTTCGAGTTTTTCAAAAATTTCAAGAGTACCTTTATCTTTGACTTGTTCTTTTGCTGCGTCGATGTCATCTAGTACGGGTAAAAGGCTTTCAATGACTTTGCCGCTTGCAATTGCTTGACTTTCGACTTTTTCTTTTAAAGATCTTTTTCTGTAATTGTCAAATTCTGCAGCTAATCGTTGAAATTGTTCTTCAATTTCTGCCATTTTGTTTTCCATTTGTTCTGGCGCGTCGCATTTGCATTTTTCGCCGCATCGTTTTTCTTCTTTTGGCGTGGGGATATCGGTTCCAGTAGCGCAGTGATGTGTCATGAGTTAAAACCTCTTTGTTTTTTTTATTCGAATGTAAGTTCTTTTTCTAGTTCAGTTACTAGTTTTTTGATTCTGTGAAATCGTTCTCTTTCTTTTCTTTCGTATTCATCAATGAAGTCTTCAAGGTCGTTGAATGCAAAGAAGTATTTGTTTTCCTTTTTTTGTAAAACGCCTTGGCTTTCGAGTCTTTTTAAGTGATGAATTGCAGTTATACGGTTTAGGTTTCCTTTTTGAGCAACTTCTACACTTTTGACTCCGCCTTTTCCGTCGGTTAAGACTATTCGAAATACGCGAGCGGCAGTTTGATCTACGTCACGTTCTGATGTAAGTCCAAGCATTTGGCAAAGACTTGTTAGTTCTTCGTTTGTGTGTCTTACTGGTTCTTTTCGTGCAGGTAGTTTACTCATAAAAAACGGTCAACATCGTATTAACATGTAGTTAATATCATGTTAACAAAAGTATATAAACCTATGTCAATATGGTATTAACAAAAGGTTAGTTTTCGCTCCATTTTAGTACTAGTGTTAATTTCTTTTTCAACTTACGAGTAGACTTTACAGTACTTCTATTAAAAAAACTCAATTTACCTATAGTGCTTTGCACCAGCGCAACAAAGTCCATCTAGACAAACAACACAACTAACAACATAGTAA
>CAZERP010000016.1:0-17225 GCA_964514805.1 Microcaldota archaeon | reverse complement strand
AGCTATTTCATCTCCTTTAAATGAATCTAGTTTAGCTAAACGACTGTGAGTAAAACCAGATACGAAACCAACTAGTCTGCCATTTTCTTCTGCGACTAGAAAATGAGGATTGCGTTTAATTCTCTCCCTAAAGCCAGCAACGCCAATATCCGGATATTCAACAAAACCGCTGGGCTTTTTAGAATCTCGTGGAATATTCAAATCACAAGATAACTTGTAAACTTCCCCTGCGTCACTCAAACGCGCATTACGAATAACAACCATATAACACAAAAATAAGAGTAAGTGAATTTAAAAGTTTTTAGAATTTAGTAGCCCTGAGCGGATTCGAACCGCTGTCAACGGATTCAGAGTCCATTATACTTGACCACTATACGACAGGGCTACTTGTTAGGATTTATTGTGAGTTTTGTAAGTTTTTATTGATTGCTAGTAGCCATATTGTGAGGACTAGTAGTGAGTCTATTATCCAGAGGGCTAAGTGTATTAGTTCGAATGCAGTTTGGCCGAAGTTTACGAATATGTAGATTGTGAGTGTTAGTCTAAGTAGGTTGAAAACTAACAGTGCGGCTGCGCCGAGTGTTAAGGTTTTGATTTTGGTTTCGTTCGTGACGCTTCGCGTAGCATATAGTAATGAGGCGAGCATTGCGATTAGCATTAGGCCTGTGCAGTCTGGGATGATTTCGAATGTCGTTCCTGCCGCACGTAGTAAGTTGTTTGATTGAGTTACAGTAATTCCGATTGTTTTGAGTAGTGTTGTTTGTATTGTTGCAATTAATTGCGTTAAAAAATTGTTAGAAAAATAGATTGTTGTTAGTTCGATTAAAGCATAGAGTGGTAGGAATAGAATTAGGAAGCGCGTAAGAAATTGCAAGGGAGTTCCTTGTTTTTTGAAGTTCATTTAACACTACCAAGGTACTGACTTTAATTTGAGTTTGTATGCGATTTGGTTGGCGGCGACGTGTACGAGGTAGGTTGCGAGTGTTAGTACAGCTAGTTCGTTTATTTCTATGTTTATTTTGCCGATGTATATTGGTAGTGCGAAGATTAGCGCGGCGAAGAGGAAAAACAGTTGGTCCATTAGTGGGAAGTTAGCGCCTCTTTCTAGCCCGCTTCTTCTTTTTAGGAAGCTTCCGAATAGGTCTCCTGCCATTGCGCCGGCTGATAGTAGAAATCCGATTAGTATTTTTTCGTTTAGTGTAAATTGTGGCAAAAGTAGTGGTTGCCATAGGGCAATTAATGTTGCGACGAGTGTTCCTACAGTTAGGCCGTATATTAGTCCTTTCCATGTTTTTCCTGGGCCGAATAGTCGCTTGCCATCTGCCATTTTTGCGCCGTGATCAATGGTTGTTTTTCCGCCTGAGAATACTGGCGCGGCGTTGGCGAAGTAGGCAGGTAGTATGAATATGATTAAGTCGAGTAGAATCATTTTTAGGTATTAAGACTGGCATGGTTTTTTAAATAATCGTAGCGTGATAAATCCACTTATTTTTTTTATAAGTTTAAAGAGTTTTTTTTAAAAAGGTGTTTAGTTTTAAGAATGGCAGTTGTTGGCGATGATTTTATCCTTAATTGTAGAGAATGTTTCTCTTCGTACGGGTATGGAATTAGACTTGAATCGTTTGGAAACAATATGTATAGATGTCTTAAGAACCGAGATCACCAATACACCGTTAAAGGTGGATTTTTGGAACGCTTGCACTGATTAAGTATCGTATTTTTATTTCTCTTTTTTTCTACTATTTCTTAACTGATTATTGATAATTTATGAGTATTTTTGATTTTGGTAAAAAAGACGCTTCAGAGTTACTTTCTAAAAAGCAAGATAAGTACAGTAAGGAAGATTTAGCTACGCTTATGAAAGAAGCTTCAAAAAGAGGCGCGGTTCATGCTTATTTGCATTTTGACGCACATGGCGTGTCAAAGGAAGCAGTAGAGAGTGCATTACTTCAATTTGTATCCACTCTTACTAGTAAAGAAAAAGGCGTATTGTACGCAGTTGGTGAGATTGAAAGCGCAGTAGAAGAAGGTAATTTGCATTCTGGTTATAGTAAGGTTGAAATTTTAACGGATAATTTTCTTACTTTGTTTAGACTTTGTCAAAAGTATGCTCCGATTGGAGTTGAAATTTTACAACCTAGTGAGTTTAAGTTTGATATTCAACAAGCTCAATCTATTCTTTTGGACGCTGCGGGCAATACTCAAGAGTATGTCACGTATATTTACAAGAATGTTTTGAAAGGCGAAGAGAAAGCTAAGTACGATGAGCAGATTAATCGTAAAGTTGAGATGGGTAAAAAGTTAAAGGAAAAAAGTGAAAAGAAATAAAACCCCCCGCTTTTTTTATATTGGTACTCTTAGTAGGAGTCCTGTTTCGTAGGTTTTGCCTGCGTGTCGGTTATTGTTGACTAGTGCTAGGTCTCCTTTTTTGAATACGCTTATGTGCGTGTATTTGCCTGCGAGTGTTGTTTTGACTAGTTCTATTAGGTGGTTGTATTGTACCCACATTTTTTCGCGTGTTGATTCTGACTTGTCTCTTCTGCCAGTTAGCGCGTATAGTCTTTCTTTTCTGCGGCTTGAGTTTAGTGCTTGTACGGCTAGCTGTACTGTTAGTGGCAGGTCTTCGAATTTTATTATGGCTGCCTCTCTTTGTGCTTCTATTTGTTGCATTTTTCTCCCCCCTGTGTTGCTTGTTTTGTCGTTAAACTCTATTTTGCACTTTAGGAAGGCGCAAAAGCTAATAGGTTTAAGTCATGCCTCTCTACACGTTTCGCTCTACACGTTTTGTCTTTGTAAAAAAAATTCATTTGTGCTTATTTGCCTAAGCTACGTTGTTAAATTTTTTTTTCAAAGTTCTTGAAAGTAGATCTAATTTGGTTTATTTAAAAGAATTAGATTGAAAAGTAGGGAAAAGAGAAAAAAAGAGGCTTAGTTTTTGCCGAAAATTTGTTCCATTAGTACTCCGTAGGCGGGTCTTGTTATGAAGATTCCGACTAGGATTCCTATGATTGCAGATACTGCAAATCCAGTGATTTCAACTACTCCTGAGGTTAGTAGTGGTATCATTGCTACGATTGCTACTCCTGCTGTTGTGAAGATTAGTTGGAATGCTTTTGCTAGTTTTTCTTTGGTGATTGACTTGTCTAGTTTTTCTCCCGTTACTCCTATTTCTTCTTCGTCGCTTCCGGTTTTCTTTTTGCGGAGCATTTCGTCAGTTATGATTATTTGATCGTCTACTCCTGTTCCGATTAATGCGATGATTCCTGCCATTGCAGCTAGGTCGATTGTTCCGAAGGTTCCGATGACTGCTGCAGTGATTATAACTTCGCATGCGTTGATTATGATGATTGGAAAACTTAGCATTACGCTTCCGTATCTGATTACTATTAGTACTGCTACTGCGGCTATTGCAAGAATTGTGGCAACTGCGGAGTAGGTTAGGAATTGGCTTCCGAGTTGTGGTGCTATTGAGAATGAGCTTCCGATGGTTGTGCTGACTGGTAGTTTTCCTCCGGTTAGTACTGTTTTGATTCTTTTGATTTCGCCTAGTGCGTTGGCTTCTTGTTCTTGGGTTGTTGCGCCTTGTGCGCCTCCGGTTACTGAGTAGAATCTTGATTTGTATCCGTTTGCTAGTCCTTGTGATAGTCTTGGTGATGAGAGTAGTCCGATTGCTTTCCATTCTGATACTGTTGATTTGAGTTGGGCGTTTGCAATTACTGGCGCGAAGTCTGCGTCGTCTTTTTCTACTATGTATTTGCTTGCGTTTTTGGCGGCTGCTTCGTTTTGGAATGTATATCCTGCGGTTTGTAGTGCGGTGATTATTTCGGGGTTTGATACTTTGAGTGATTTTGGTATTACTATTCTTGTTTTGGCACTTTGTAGTATTTGTTCTTTGTTTAAGGTGAAGTCGTCAGTATAGTATAGTGTTAGGTCGTCGCCTTCTTTTTTCATTGCGTCTTGGATTGCTTGTTCGTCTACTTGTCCGATTTGTTTTTTGCTTGCGAGTATTATTGCGCTTTCTGGTCTGTCTAGGAACATGTATACTGGGTAGTCTGCTTTGTCTTGCGCGGTTTGTGCGAATTTGTCTGATCCTGCTTCGGTTACTATGAAGTCTACTTCCCATTGTGGAGTGTTGGTTTCTTTGGGTGTTCTTTCGTGGCCTGCGCCTCCTACGTCGATTACGTCGTCTCCTGAGAGTGCTTGTCTTGTGTCGATTAGTGCTTCGAATTTTCCTTGTTCTTGTAGGATGTTTTGTACTTTGGCGATTGCTGAGTCGTCTGCTTTGGGTATTTCTACTAGTACTTCTTTGTCTCCTACGGGTCGTACGATTGCTTGGGATAGGCCAAATGAGTTTATTCTAGTTTTGAGTGTTTGGACTATTGAGTCCATTGTGTTTGGGTCTACGCTTTTTTCGAGGGTTACTGGTATGCGTACTCCTCCTACGAATTCGATTCCTAGTTTACCGTCGAATGTGGTTGGGTTTAGGTCTTTTAGGAATAGTGCGGCGATTGATATTAGTACTACTGCGATTACGAGTTGTACTTTTCTGTTTGTAAATGTTGATTGTAAGTTCATTAGTTTTGATTGCCAACTCCGTTTTGTTTTTATATTGACGCGTGTTTTTTCTTGGCGTATTCTAGTATGAGCATTGCGTTGATTCCCCAGGTTGCGAAGAAGTCTGCGATTGCTCCGATTACTGCTACTATTCCTAGTTGGTAGTATACTGGTATTGCTAGGTATAGTCCTACTATTGCGAGTACTCCGAATGCGGCGATTGTTGATAAGTTCATTAGTATTCCGGTTGTGAATGCGTCGTGGCATCTTTGTGCTGGTGTTCCCTTGCCTTGTTTTAATACTCTCATTGTTAGCATTACGTCTGTATCTAGTGAGAATCCTATTAGCATTAGAAGTCCTGCTAGGCTTGCTAGTGATAGTGGTATGTCGAAGAGTGCCATTGCTCCTAGTGTGATTATGATGTCGGCTGCTGCTCCGAATATTACTGCAAAGCTAGGTACTAAAGCTCTGAATATTACGAAGATTGCGATTGCGGCTACTATAAATGATATTGCTAGTATTTCGCGTGTTTTGCTTAGGAAGAATTGTGATAAGCTTGGTCCTACTTGGCGAAATGAGTAGCTATCTACGGGAGTTACTGTTTTGATGTCTGCTAGTATTTGGGCGCGGTAGTTTTCTTGTGCAGTTGTTAGTTCGTTTACTGCGTCTTTTGCGCTTAGGTGGAGTTCGTCTTTTAGGGTTTTGTTTGATTTGATTTGTGTGAAGAATGCTGCGAGTTTGGTTTTGAGTTCGTTTTGTGTTTTTTCAAGTTCGGCTGTTTGTTGTGTGAGTGTTTTGGTTACTAGTTCGTTTGGGTTTTGTTCGTTTGCTGCTTGTAGGTTTGTAACGTTTAGTTCTAGGTCGAATAGTTTTCTGTCGAGTTGTTGTATTTCTTTTAGTTTTTCTTCTTCTAGTGCTATTTGGGGGCTGTTTTCGAGTTCGATTTCTACTCCGTTGGCGCCGCCTTGGAATTGTCTTACTGTTACTTCACCGTATTTTGATAGGGTTTTTTCTAGCGCGTGAGTATCTACTGCGGTATTTGATTGTAGGGTGATTAGTATTCCTCCTTTTAGTTCGACAGCGCTTGGCACTCCTTTAAAGAAGATTAGGCCTAGTCCTGCAATTAGTAGGATTATTGGTATTAATGCAAATAGTTTGTAGTTTTTAGATTCGTAGATATTAGGAATTTTCAAGAGAAATTAAAATCAACTCACGTTTTTTTATTTATTTTTTTTTAACTAGAAATAGAAATCTGATTAGGATGGTCTAGATTAGTTATAGTAGTAAAAGAGGGGGCTGTAATTTAAAAAAGATATGCAGGGGCTGGGATTTGAACCCAGGAACTGCTAACAGACAAGGTCCTAAGCCTTGCGCATTTGACCAGGCTTTGCTACCCCTGCATAAATTAAGATTTTAATTTGCTTTGGAGAATTAGTTGAAATTATTTAGTAGGGCCAAGATTTAAAACCACTTCACAACGTTACTCACTTAATGGTTTTTTTTGCGCTAAATAAAATTTTTGTTAGCCGTACATTGAGTTTCCGTGTTGTTCTTGCATTTGTGTATAGTTTTGGTGCATTTCTTGGATTTTATTCATTGTATCCTGTAGCTTGGCCTGAAACTTCTTACCTTCTTCATGGAGTTCTGTTGTGTCGAGTTTGATGCCGATGATTGGTAGTACTTTGTCTAGTAGTCTGGCGGCGTTTTCTGGGTCCATTGGTTGGCTGGTTTGTATCATTAGGTTGGCTGCGTTTATTCCTTCTGCAGCGGCTTCTGCTATTAGTACTCCGGATACTCCTTGTGCTGCGCCTTCTTTTACTACTTCGAATTTTTCTTTTTCTAGCGCGTCTTTCATTTTTTTGGTACTGGTTATAGCATAGTATTTTTCGTTTGGTTCGGGGGTTGCGATTCCTGCTAGTGAGTATATTGTTGCGGCTTTTTGGTTGTTTGCGAATTCGATGATTTTTTCAGATAGCAAAACTACTGTGTTTGCGGGTATTATGAATTCTGACATTAGTACGATTAGGTTGTATTTTTCGCTAGCGTAGACTCTTGCGGGGGATACTGGCGTGTAGTTGTGTACGGAGGTTATTGGTGGGAAGTGTGGAGATGAAAAGTAGCCGATTAGGTCCATTTCGAGTTTTTCTGCTATGTATCCGGTTGTTATTGTTCCGATCATTCCTATTCCGGGAAAGCCTTCTATTATGGTTGGTTTGTTTAGTTTTGGGGTTTTGATTATTTTTAGTTCCATGTAGTAGTAGAGCGCACCTTTTTTGTATTTGTTATTAGCGCGGTGGCGTTTTTCTACCTATCGCAAAGTGGCGCTCGTGTAACGAGCTGGTTTGTCTTTTCGATTGACCGTTTTCTATTTACATAAATAGAAAAGGGTCAAAGTCCGTTGGTTTGGGCGATGTATGTGAATATTAGTAGTGCTATTGGGGCTGCGATTGACGCGTAGATTAGTGCTTTTTTGAGGTGTTTTTCTTGCATTGCTACGTATGTTGATGCTAGGCCGGCTAGGATTACTAGGTATATTTGTATTGAGATTATTGTGCTTTTGAGTATTTCTGCTCGTTGTAATGGAGTGGTTTGTGTTTCTAGGGCAGTTGTGTCTAGGTGTAGGGATGTGGTGATTGATGTTAGCATTGATAGTATTAGTGGTACGAATATTGCGCTTGATAGTAGAACTGTGTATTTTTGTATTGTTGCGTTGGCTTTTACTTCTTCGTCTATTGATTGGAGTTCGAATGTGTCTTGTGCGATTTCGCTGAATGCTGTACTGGTGTCGTGGCCGGTTGTGTATGTTTGTGTTAGGAGTGAGATTGCTCTTTTTACTATTGATGAATCGCGGTGGTTAATCTCACGTAGTGCTTTTGGTACGCTATTTCCGATTTGTATTTTGTTGCTTGCTGTTTTGAGTTCATTTGCAAGCGCGCTGTTTTTTGGTAGGGAGTTGGCTACTTCGCGTAGTATTTTTTCGAATGCGGTTCTTGGTGGATAGGATGAGATTTGAAACATTGCGAGTGGGATTTCTCGTTCCATTTGTAGTGATTCTTTGCTTTTTTTGTAGTCTTCGTAGAATTGTAGTATTGCGGTTGGTGCGATTAGTGCTATTAGTAGTAGTGGTGTTTTGACGGGGGTTTGTGGGGCTAGTTGGAGGGTTGCTATTAGTAGTACGGCGGTTATGGCGATGGTTTTTGGTTGGATTTTGAAGTTGTTTTCTTTGGTTGTGTTTTCGGTTAGTGTGGCGGGGGTTGTGTTGTTTAGGTATAGTAGTATTATTGTGTTGATTATGGGGAATGCTAGTAGGAATATTGCGTAGATTTGTAGTGGGGTTATTGTGATTTCAAGGAATGTGCTTCCTACTATTGCGTATGCTGAGAATAGTGCGGGTAGTATTGCGCTGATTGCGGTGAATATTAGTCCGCCCATTGCGAGTTTTGAGGCGTGTTTTTTGCTTTCGACTTTTTGTATTAGTATTAGTTCGTCTGAGAGTTTTTTGAGTGAGTTTGCTGCGTTGGAGCCGTGTTCGTATGTGAATATGAGTTGGGATGTTGCTCGTTGTATGTTTGGGGAGTTCCATTTTTGGGCGAAGTCTCTTAGGGCTGCGGGTGTGCTTTTGCCGTTTTCTATTGCTTTGTTTACTTTTCTTAGTTCTATTGAGGCTGCGCCTGTGTGTAGTTTGGCTGTGTTTTCTATTGCGGTTTCGAATTTTGCGCCGCAGGTTAGTTCTACTGCTATTGCTCGTAGTGTTGTGGATAGTTCGGTTTCGATTTTTTTGAGGTTGTTTGTGTATTGTCTTTTTGGAGTAGTGTAAGTATAGTAAGATGTTAGTAGGGCGGCGAATATTGCGGCGGTTATAGTGGTCGTGTTTTTTGTGTCTAGTAGTGTGATTACGGCGAGTATGAATGCGAATGTTAGTATTGCGCTGATTATTGAGAGTAGGGTTATTTGGTTGTTTGTTGTGTGTGAGTCGAGTTTGTGTAAGTAGTCGTCGTTTTGTTTGGATTGGACGAGTTTGACGTTAGGTAGTAGTTTTGCAATTTCTAGCACGTTCATGGTTTTGTCTTTTAGCCGTTAGGGGTTTGTTAGTGATATTATTTGGTTTAAGCTAGTTATTCTTTGTGTTTCGCCTTTGACGTTTTTGTTTCTGCTGTTTACGAGTAAATAGCTGTTAATGCCGGCTGCGTTGGCTGCGTCTACGTCGGTTTGCGTGTCGCCCACGAGTATGGTTTCTTGTGTGGTAGTGTTAGCGTCTTTCATTGCTGCAAGTAGCATTTCTGGGTTTGGTTTGGCTTGGTATTTGTCTGCGGCGTAGATTTGTTTTTCGTGCACTAAGTCGTTTAGTTTTACTATTTTTAGGGATTCAATTATCATGGGCGCGTTTGCGTTTGTTACTATTGCGAAGTTGATGTTTTGTTTTTTTAGGTGTTCTAGTAGCACGCGTGTTCCATGTGTTTCTTTTCCTAGTACTTTGAAGAAAAAGCTGTTGAATAAATGGTCCGCGTCTAGTGCTATTTCGCGTATTTTTTCATCGGTTAGGTTTTTTAGAATGCGTTCGTCTTTTGCGATTGCTTTGGCCCATTCGTAGCCGAATAGTCCTGCGTGTTTTAGTATTACTTCTGCATCTGGGGCGCGGTAGCCGTGTTTGATGAATGCTTTTTTGAAAGCGCGTACGATTGGTTCGTCGTCGTTAAAGAGTGTACCGTCTGCGTCGAATAGTATTAATTTATACGTCATAATTTTTCACTTGTTTAGCCAGTTGGCAGTAATGTTGTTTATTTCTTGTGTGCTTTTTGCGCGGGATATTTCTAGTCTGTATTGCGCGGCTTCTTTTGCGCCACGTACAAAACAGGTAGCATGTGCTTTTATTTGTGTTAAGTCGCTGCGTAGTTTTAACTCGTCACGTATTTCAAGGTATCTCATGAATGCTTGAATACGTTCACTTGGAGTAACTAGTTCGTCTTTTTGTTGTTTACAGTGTTTGAATATGAATGGATTGCCTAGTGCGCCTCGGCCTATGAATACTGCGTCGACTTTGCTTTTTTCCATGAATGTTTGAGCTTTAGCGTAACTTGTCACGTCTCCGTTTCCAAAAACGGGAATGGAAAGTTCGCTTTTAATTTTGGCTATTTGTTCCCAGTTAGCTTGTCCACTGTAGCCTTGTGACAGTGTTCTACCGTGCACAGTTAATGCGTGTGCGCCGCTTTTTTCTATGATTTTAGCTATTGTTATTGAATTATCTATGTTTGTTACGCCTAGTCTCATTTTGGCAGTAACTGGGATTTTAATTGTAGATGAAATAGCTTCGATTATTTCTTTTATTTTTTGAGGGTCTTTAAGCAAAGCTGCGCCGCCGCAAGCTCTAGTTACTGAAGGCGCGGGGCAGCCGAAGTTTATGTCTATTACATCGCAGTCTTTTTCTAGTAGTTGAGCTGCTTTTGTCATTGAGTCGACGTTTGAACCGAATATTTGAATAGCGGCGGGTCTTTCACGTGGAGATATGTAGGTTAGTTCGCGTGATTTTTCGCTGTTTCTAACTAAGCCTTCGCTAGATACGAATTCAGTAACAGTATAATCTGCGCCGTATTCTTTGGATAGTAATCGAAATGCCGCGTCAGTGTACGCTGCCATTGGGCTTAAAGCGTATTTGATTTTGAAAAAGTTCATTTTGTTATATGTGAAATAAGTGGAATAGTTAGTAAATAAAAAGCTTTGAATCGTTGATATTTTTTAGGGGAAATTGTTATGAGTGAAGTTTCTCTTCATAAAGGAGTTTGGACTAAAGAGAACAAAAACGTTTGGCGTCTTACTACGAGTAGTCATGTTTTTGAGTTTAGTCGTCGTCCGGCAGATCATGAGCATTTAGTCATTACTTTGCAACCCCAAGATAGTAGCGTATTAGAAGAGAACGCGCCTAAGCTAGATGATGAATTAAAGCCAGGGGTTTATGATTGGGCAGTTAAGCGCATGCCAGATGAGCGTAACATAGTAATTACGCATGTGACGCGTCTTAGAAATAAAACTGACCGTGGAGACCGGCGCCCAGGTACACTTACTCAAAACACTACTAGCGCCGCGCAACATGTAGCGTTAAATAAAGCGTTGCTTCGAGTAGCTATGTTAAACTTTCAAACTCATCCTGAACGATATTGGTTAAATCCTTTTGTTGACCATTTAGTTACTCAAATTCCTCGCATAAAGTAGTCAAAAAAGGCACATAGAGTGGCTTTTTATACCTATTCTGTTCTTTTTATTTTTAGAAATTAAATTTAGGTAGCACGTCTACTCTTGCCGGGATGGCGGAGTGGTTAACGCGCACGCCTGGAAAAAAAGTTAAACTCATTTTAAAATTGGCTCTTAACAGAGCGTCACGAGTTTTTTTTCCGTTAAGCGTGTGGTCGAAAGGCCTCCTGAGTTCGAAAAGAAACCAAGAACTAGTTTACTACTAAGTAGTATTTTTGTTTTTTTGAATTAATCTCAGTCCCGGCGCTTGAATGTACTATCTAACGTTTTTTTCTTAAAAAAAGATTATTTTTCCAGAGGATTCAAACCTATGTCAGATGATAAGATAAAGGCTAAAAAGCCAATGAAAAAAGACGCCGAAGGCGCAACAACAACTAAAGCAAACTCAACCGGAGTAGCAGTAGGAGTAGCTACAAAGAAGAAGTTTACTGAAAGTAAAAACTACCGTGGAGTTATTCGTATCGTAGGAAAAGATCTCAAAGGAGAACTTGACTTAATGAGAGCTCTAGGCCACATTAAAGGAATTGGACAAAACTTAGCCGTCGCAATTGCAAAAATCGTAGAAACTCAATTTTCAATCGCAAGAACAACACCAGTAGGAGAACTTACTGATGACCAAATTGGAAAAATTGAAACCGTACTAAAAGACCCCGCTAAATTTGGAGTCAAATTATTCATGTTAAACCGCAGAAGAGATATCGAAAGCGGAAAAGACAAACACTTAGTAGCAACTGATCTTACATTCCAAACAAGACAAGACGTCCAAAGACACAAAGACACTCGTGACTGGGTAGGCTGGAGACACTTAATCGGCCAAAAAGTACGTGGTCAAAGAACAAGAAACACTGGTCGTACTGGTATGTCAGTTGGAGTACTTAGAAAACAAGCCGCCAAAGCTGGTGGCGCAGCCCAACCTGGTGCTAAGGACGAAAAGAAGTAATTTTTAAAAAAATAATTTAATGGTGATATTTTTATGGGTGACCCAAGAAAGAAAAGAAAAGCATTTGAAGGTCCAAAGAAAATTTGGGACAAAAAACGCATTAAGGAAGAACACAAGTTAGTCGAAGAATATGGACTTAAGAATATGCGTGAACTTTGGAGAATGCAAACTATGCTACGTCGTATTAGACGCGAAGCTAGAAGAATTCAATCCAAGAAAGGAGCAAACCTTGACGAACGTCTTGCAAACTTAGTAAAAAGTGTTAACAAATTCTTAGTGCATGGAGATGTTTCACTAGATAAGATTCTCTCACTTGACACTCGTGACATTCTTGAAAGAAGACTCGAAACACGTGTATTCAAACAAAAACTCGCAACTACTGTAATCCAAGCCCGTCAATTCATTACACACGGACACATTGCAGTTAACGGAATTCGCGTAAACGCGCCTTCTTACTTAGTAACTTTTGACGAAGAAGACAAGATTAGTTGGTTTAAGAAACCAATCGTACTTGAAGGGGCAAAACCCAAAGTCGAAGAAAAAGCTAAAGAAGAAGCAGTAGCAGAAGCGGTGAACTAAAAATTATGGATAACGCTCAATCATCAGATGAAAAAAGACCATTCAAACCAAGATTTAGAAGAGAACCAGCAGTGTTCAAAGCTAAAGAAGGTAAATGGGGAATTGCATACATTTACAGTTCAAAAAGTAACACTATAATTACCGTAACTGACTTGTCAGGTGCTGAAACAATTGCAGTTGCAAGCGGTGGAATGGTAGTTAAGAACGATCGTGAAGAAGGTGGTCCATATGCAGCTATGCAAGCAGCTTTCAAAGCTAGCGAAAAAGCAAAGCTACGTGGAATCGTCGGAATTCACATTCGCGTAAGAGCACCTGGAGGCCACTCAAGTAAAACACCAGGAGTAGGAGCACAAGCAGCTATTCGCGCGCTTGCCCGAAGTGGTTTACAAATTGGAAAAATCGAAGACGTAACTCCAATTCCAACTGACACAACTAAACGCCCTGGCGGAAAACGTGGACGCAGAGTATAAATTTACTCTTTTTATTCCCTTTTTTAACTTAAAAGAGGTTTTTACAAAATGGCGATCAAATTTGAAGTTTTGAAAGAAAACGACAAAAAAATGGTCTTGCACGTTAAAGGCGCAAATGCTGCGCTTCTTAATGGAATTCGCAGGACTATTTTAAACGACTTGCCAGCATTTGCAGTAGAAGAAGTAACTTTCTTTGAAAACAACTCAGCAATGTTTAACGAGTATTTAGCTCACAGAATTGGACTTATTCCATTAACTTTTGATGAAGAAGTTAGTGCGGATAGCAAGATTACTTTGTCCCTTGACGCTCAAGGTCCTACAACTGTTTACAGTAAGGATTTGAAGAGCACGGATGAAAAGATAAAAGTTGCAAAAGATCACATTCCTATAATTAAGCTAGTAGATGGGCAAAACTTACGTTTGGAAGCAGTAGCAGTTAGTGGAACTCCATTAGTGCACGCTAAGTTCCAAAGCGCGTTTTGTACATTTAACGCATTTCCTGTGATTAAATCAAAGAGCAAAAAAGCACAAGAAGATGCAGCTAAAGGAAAGTTCAAGGGCTTAATTGACGAAAGTGGTAAGATTTTATCTCCTGAAAAGTGCGAAATTACAAGCGCAGCTGGAGATGAAGATGTATGGTTCGAACCAAAAGAAGGCGAATATACGCTTACAGTTGAAAGTTTTAACGGGCAAAAGCCAAAAGAAATTTTACAACGCGCACTTGCTGTTCTTGAAAGCAAAGCAGCAGATGCTGAAAAGAAAATCAAGTAGTTAAGTCAAAGAATGTATTTTATTTCAATTAAAGTAACTCCGAATTCTAAAAGTTCGGAAGTTATTCTCAAAAATGGCCAAATCAGCGTCAAAGTAAAAGCGATACCTGACGATGGTAAGGCTAACAAAGAAGTTATAAAAACTTTTAAAGAACAACTCAACTTAAGTGTTGAAATCGTTAAAGGTTTAAAACAACGCGAAAAAATAATTGCGTCGGAAATTTCTCAAAAAGAAATTGAAGATAAACTTGCAGAGGTAGCAAAGCCTGGTCAAACGAAGCAAAAGCGAGATTAGAACAAAAGTTAAGTACTGGTGATAGTATCGGCCTCAGTAAATAGAGACAGGACGATCTTGAAGTGAATTAAATTTGGTGGCTTTTGTCTTTGGACTAGATGCGCAGGATTGAGGTTCCTGTCTCTTAGGAGTTCGAGGGTTCGAATCCCTTCCTCTGCACTTTTTTCGGCTTTCTTTTTTCTTTGCAATTATAAGAAAAGAGCCGTCTTAGAAAAATAAATAAAAGAAACGTTTTATGCGCTTTTAAGCGCAGCGCGACCGTTGCTTCTCCTTTCCTCGATAGTTTGGAGTGAGCGAAAATAGTGCGGAAATAAAACGAAGAAGAATATAGGTGAAAATGTAAAAATATGGTCGTTAAAGGCCCAACAAACACAAGCACAAGAAAACTCTGTAATGAGTTAGAACAAGCAAGTAACAAAAATAAAGCTCCAATTTGGAAGAAAGTAGCTTACACTATTAGTAAACCTACTAGACAAAGACCAGAAGTTAATCTTTACAAAGTTGCAAAAGCAGCTACTAGCATAGTTGTAGTTCCAGGAACTGTACTTGCTATTGGTTCAGTTTCAAAACCAGTTACCGTAGCGGCGTTTAAATGTTCAAGCAAAGCGCGCGAAAAGATTGAAGCAGCTAAAGGTAAGGTCATTACAATTCAAGAACTTCTAAAAAGTAACCCAACTGGAAAGGACGTTACTGTATTAGCATAAAAATCAAGAAAAGGTGTTATTATTATAATTATGAAAGGAAAAACAATCGTATTCGATGGTAATGGAGCCATTGCAGGTAGACTTGCAACTAGAGTTGCTAAAGCTGCTTTAACTGGAAGTGAAGTTATCGTAGTTAACTCTGAAAAAATCGTAATTTCAGGTCCTGCAGAAAGAACAATTGCAGTCTGGAAGTCAAGACGTACAATGAGAGTTAAGTCAAATCCAGAATTAAGTCCAAAGTGGCCAAGAAGCCCAGATCGTCTCTTTAAGAGAATTGTAAAGGGAATGTTGCCTCTTGCAAGAAGAGGTAAGGAAACTGCTGAACATGTAAAATGTTACATTGGAATTCCTGCAGATGTTAAGGATAAGCCTGAAGTTGCAGAAAAGAACGTGAAACAATTACCTGGCAAGTTTATTACATTACTTGAACTTTCAAAAGCCCTCGGTTGGAATACAAAGGTGAAACTCTAAATTTATGGTAAAGAAAACTAATAACAAAGCAGTAGTAGCTCGTGGAAAGAGAAAAGAAGCAATTGCAAGAGCGTCAGTAAAACCAGGTAAGGGTAAGTACACTTACAATGATGTTGCTCTAAAGGCATTAACTGATCCTATAGTAGTAGCTACTTTATCAGAGCCTCTATTATTCTTTGATGACGCGGCAAATTTTGATATTGAAGTTCACGTACAAGGTGGTGGAGCAGCAGGTCAAGCTCAAGCAGCTAGAACTGCAGTAGCCAAAGCGCTTCTTGAAATTCACGGTGCAAACGCGAAGACTAAGGAAGATATGCTTTCGCATGATCGTTCATTACTTGTTGAAGATTCAAGACGTGTTGAACCTAAGAAATTCAAGGGTCCAAAAGCACGTGCAAGATTTACCAAGTCATACAGATAGAGGGTTTGTAATATGTTAATTCCAGTACGCTGTTTTACATGCGGAAATCCGGTATCTGAAGATTACGATAAATACGTAATCAAAACTGCGCAGGATAAGATTCAACCTGCTAAAGCGCTTGATGAACTTGAGTACAATCGTTTTTGTTGCAGAAGAATGTTTCTTGGACATGTGCCTTTAATTGATGAAATTAAAGACTACCACAGACACTAATTTTCCCCTTTTTTTCATTTTCTTCTTCTATTTTTTTTAAAGGTACATTTCGGGGCTGTGGGACAACCTGGCTAGCCTGCTACCTTGGGGTGGTAGTGATCCGAATTCAAATTTCGGCAGCCCCATTCTAATTTTTTAATACGCGTGCCGTAGTTATTTTTGATTATTTTCTTTATGGAACGCTATTCTGATTATATTAAATATGCTAAGGATTTGAAAAATTTTGAATTGCCTAGTCCCGGACATGGTTTTAATGTTGCTCGTCATTTAGTGACTTTATCTGACTTACATCATATTGATGGAGAACCTAAAGTAATAGCACATGATGGGCATCGTGTTTTGGGAGTTGTTGGCGCTACATTAGTTAACCGCGAGCATAGAGATGCAGCGTTTACGATTTATGCCATTAACGAAGCAGATCGGCTTAGATTAGAACGAGATATTTTGGGCGACGTGCAAATAGAAGCAGATACATCAGGTAGAATTAAATTAGTTAAAAGACCACCCAGTAAGCCCATACCTCGCATACGTAGTGAAAAATGAGTTAAAGTGAGTGTTTTTAAGTTTATTTCTTTCCTATTATTTTTACTAATTATTCAAATAAGTTTTTTTTTAATTGTATTTTTTGCGGCCGTGGTCTAACGGTATGATTCTAGCCTTCCAAGCTGGAGGACAGGGTTCAATTCCCTGCGGCCGCACTTTCTGTTTTTTGGTTACTTACCGTTATGTTTATAAATGGTTAGGCTTATATATTTCGACTTTCCTACTACTTTTGAGCTATATTACTTATTTTTAAATATAGGAGCTGTATAAGATGAAACCTGATCAATTTGAATTATTTTGCAATTTTACTATACGCCATGGTCGTTTTTTGAAGAAGAGTGAAACTAGTTTTACTCAAAAGGAACTTGACTTAGGTATTAAGCTTGCAGAGAAGGCAGTTAAGGCAGTTCAAGCGGGTTGCAAGAAGATGACTCCAGAGGAGTTTAGAGAATGCGCAGCTTCACCTTCAAAGGGTAAGAAGATTGTTGCGATTATTAGAAGTAAAGTTTCAAGTATTACGCCAAAGCAAGCTGCTTTGATTGTTAGTAATTTTGATAAGTTTGCTAGCGCAGTTAATAATTTTAACGCGCAAGGCACTCCAGTTGCTAAAGCGAAGAAGGAAAGTGCTTTTGGAGATCGTTTTTACGCGCCAAAGGAACACAAATACCGCTAAACCATTTATTTTCTCTTTTTTTCTTTCTAATTCTTTTTGTTTATTAGTTGGCTTACTGGTAAGTTTATTTTGTTTGTGGGAAGAGTACTTTTACTTCGCCTATTTGGTGTCCTGCTTTGGTTTTGCCGGTTTGAGCGTCGTGGAAGTCTGCTTTGCTTATTTCTTTGTAGCCTAGTTGTTCATATGCTTCGCTTGCTTTAGTTGGTAGTATTGGGTAGAGTGTTATTGCGATTACTTTTAGTATGTCGTTTAGGTGGTAGAGTACGGTGTGGAGTCGTTTTTCGTCGGTTTTGGCTAGTTCCCATGGTTTTTCGTCTTGGATGTATTTGTTGCATGCACGGATGAT
>CAZERP010000015.1:0-22724 GCA_964514805.1 Microcaldota archaeon | reverse complement strand
AAAAATAAGCGAAGAGCAAATCTATTACTTACAAAGTAGGGGCATGAGTGAAGAAGAAGCTATCAAAATGATAGTAAATGGCTTTGTAGAACCAGTGACACGTAAATTACCACTTGAATACGCAGTAGAATTCAACAGACTAATAGAAATCGAAATGGAAGACAGCATAGGATGAAAAATGTAATTTTAACCAAAGTTAGGCGCAAAGCAAGTGCCGCACTAGCAACGCTTCCAGAAATTAGTACTAAATATGGCCCGGGAATATACGGCAAAGCAATCACATTACCGCGTAAAATAAGCGACAAATCTTCGTTTAAATTTAAAGCAAAAAATGCTAACGTTCACCGCGACTTTTCAAAAGAAGCCCTAAGTTTAATTGAACCGTACGCGAATATAGATAAACATATACTTGACGCTTTTCACTTTGCTAATTTGACCGACGTACTAGTAATAGACACGCAAAGTGGAAAGGAAAGCGAAATAGAAGTCGAGTGTAAATTAGAAGATGAAAATCACGTTACTCAAATTATAATAATAACGGGAAAAAATAGCAATAGCACAATCTCAATAGTCGAAAATTCAAGTTCAAAACTAAACTTTCACAGTAGTCAAATTTTCTTAATTGCAAATGCAAACTCGCAAGTAAACTTAACTGTAATTCAAAACATATCACAAAAAGCAGTTCAAGTTTGTGTGAAAAAGTTAATTTGTAAAAACGAAAGCCGAGTCACGTTAAACGAATTTGCAACCGGCACTAGCAACACGTATCTACGAACTAAGACTTACTTGCAAGCACCTAATGCAAGTTGCGAAATTTACACTACAAGTATTACAAATAACTCTGAAACAGTGGACGCTAAAGTCACCGCGCTACATAACGGAAGTGATTCACAAAGTAGATTATACAGTAAGGCAGTGGTTTTGGATGAAAGTAAAAACATATACCGCGGAAATGTCATAATTCCACAAAACATACACAACTGTGATGGCCTTCAAAAACAAGAAGTTTTACTACTAAGCGATAAAGCTAACGCAGCAGCAGTGCCGAATTTAGAAATTAGTAATAATGAAGTTAAGTGCAGCCACGCTAGTTCAATTACTAGTTTAAATGAAGATAAGTTATTCTATTTACAATCACGTGGCTATAGTGAACTTGAGGCTAAGAAACTAGCACTTACTAGTTTTCTTAATAGCAGTTTACAAAAAATGCCCCTTTCCATGCAAGAAATTGCGCTTGAAATAATTGAAAAAAGAGTGAAAAAATAAAATGTTTCCCATTCTTAAATTAAAAATAAACGGCAAAAACCTAGTGTACTTAGATAACGCAGCCACTACTCAAAAACCTTCAAGCGTAATTGAAGAAGAGAAGCGTTTCTATGAAGAAAGTAACGCTAATGTGCATCGTTCAATTCATTATTTAGGCGAAAAGGCAACCGAAGAATATGAACTAACTCGTGAGAAAGTGGCTCAGTTAATCAACGCAGATACAAAGGAAGTTATTTTTACTACCGGGGCAACTTCTGCAATTAATTTAGTCGCACGTGGCGTTGAAAGTTTAGTTGACGAAAATTCAGTAATATTACTTACCGAAATGGAACACCATGCTAATTTAGTTCCATGGCAAGAACTTGCAAAACGAAAACGTGCTAAACTAGAATTCGTAAAAATTACAAAAAACGGAGAACTAGACTTGATTGATTTAAAACAGAAACTAACCGCCAACGTAGTAGTTTTTGCATTTGCGCATGTTTCAAACGTACTAGGGACAATTAACCCGGTACGAGAACTGTGTAAATTAGCTAAGACTAAAGGCGCGATAACTGTAATTGACGGTAGCCAAGCAATAGCGCACTTACCAGTGGACGTTAAAGATATTGATTGTGATTTTTACGCTTTTAGTGGACATAAAATGTACGGGCCAACTGGCACCGGCGTTCTTTATGGCAAAAAAGAGTTACTTGAATCACTTGAACCTTCAACGTACGGAGGAGAGATGATCCGAGAGGTTACTTTTACTAAAAGTACTTGGAATGAAGTTCCATACAAGTTTGAAGCAGGCACGCCAAACATAGCGGGCGTTGTTGCACTAAGCAAGGCAGTTAATTTTGTTTCGAAATTAGATTTTAAAAAAGAAAAACAAAAGGAAAAACTAATTACTGATTTTCTTTTAAAAGAAATGAGTTCAATAAAAGGAATTACAACTTACGGGCCAAAAGAACGAATCGCTTTAATCACATTTACTGTTGAAAACATGCACGCACACGACATCGCGCAAGCATTAGACACTCAAGGTATTGCAGTACGAGCAGGACATCACTGCACTATGCCACTACACTCAACTTTAGGTATTCCTGCTAGCGTACGAGTTAGTTTTGCAGCATATAACACAATAGCTGAAGCTAAATACTTTGCAACTGTGCTAAAAGAGATTGTAAAAAATAAACCCGATTACAAAAAAGAAAACCAAATTGAAAAAGAAGACTTAACTGAAAACAGCGACGCACTCGAATACTACTACCGCAACCAAACACACCGCGGAAAATTAACCCACGCGCAAAGCGCACACGATAAAAACCCCCTATGCGGAGACGAATTAACCATACACTTAAAGGTATCTAAAGGTAAAATTATCGACGCGAAATTCGAGGGCTCAGGCTGCGCGATTAGCCAAGCCGCAGCAAACGCACTCTGCGAAAAATTATCTGGATTACCTCTTGAAGAGGTAAGAAAAATAAACCTAGTAGAATTACAAAAAATACTAGGAGTTAGACTTGGTGTTGTTCGTAGTAAGTGCGCAGAGCTTTCAATTAGAATAGTAAACAAAGCAATCAAAGGCGATTAAATTTTATGTCATTAAAAGTTTCAAATTTATCTGTAAAAATTGAAAAAAAACAAATACTTCACGACATTAACCTCGAGGTTAAACCTGGAGAAGTTGTAGCATTAATGGGGCCAAACGGAAGTGGCAAAAGTACACTTGCAAATACACTAATGGGCAACCCACAGTACACCCTCGTTAGTGGTAAAATTTCAATTGATGGAAAAGACATTACTAATAACAAAGTTGAAGACCGCGCTAAACAAGGTCTTTTTCTCTCATTTCAATACCCTCAAGAAATACAAGGCCTAAGCGTGTCTTCGTTTCTTAGGGGAATTTATCAAAGTAAAACAGGGAAAAAAATTGCGCCAATAGAGTGGAATAAAATTCTTAAAACCAAAATGGACTTACTAGGCACTCCAAAAACCTTTTTGGAACGTAATGTCAACGAAGGCTTTTCTGGCGGGGAAAAAAAGCAACTAGAAATGCTACAAATGGCCATCCTAGAACCAAAATACGCGCTACTTGATGAGACTGACTCTGGACTTGACGTTGACGCTTTGAAAACAATAGCACACGCAGTTGAAGCGCAAAGCAAACACACCGGCGTCCTTGTAATCACTCACTACACTCGAATCTTAAAATACCTAAAACCTGACCGAGTAATCGTAATGAAAAACGGACTAATAGAAAAAGAAGGCGGACCCGAACTAGCCCACGAACTAGAAGAAAAAGGATACCAACAAAACGAACAAAAAATACAACTAGAATAAACGTCGTACTAGTGGATTAGCTGTAATTTGAGCTAATGTTGCCGTAAGTAATAGTTTATCTTCATCACTTAGTTTTTCTGATTTAACTAAACCGAAATGTATTAAGACAACTCGCCTTGCATTTGCAGGTAATTTGTTTAATATTAAGTTCACTACGCGTAATTTTCTCTCATTATCGATATCGTCTTCAACATCAGCCACGCTACGTAAAACAGGACGCCCGTTTTCAAAACCCACTTCTGGCCGATCTAAGTTAACTTTAGCATCATCGTATCTTTCGTTTTGTAACCTTAATCTACGCCGATCCATTCCAATTTTAATGGCATCTAAAAATTTTGGATCTGCACGTTGTTGCTTTAATCTTTGAGATAATAGTTCTTTGTTTTCAACTGCAAATCTTGCTATTGCGGCTAGCATTTTTTCCTTAAATTCAGGCGTATTTCGTATTAATTTAAATCTAGCTGAATTAACTTTTTTATGCTTGGCTCTGAAAACTGGATTTGCAAATAATTTTTTTATTCCCCCTAATCGTTTTTCTTTAAATATAGGATCAGCATTTTGTTCAATCATTCTTTCACGTTGACGTTCGCGCCGCCTTGCATTAAAAGCAGGATCCTGATTTAAATTCGCCATTGATTTTTCCCCGCCTTTTTTAATAGCCGCTTGAAATTCTGGGTCTTGTAATTGTCTTTTAATTTTTTCAGATGCTCTTTTTCTTTGAGCAGCTATAAAATTTGGATCTGTATTAAGTTTGGCAATTGCAGCTAATTGTTTAGCCTTAAAATCAGCATCTAAATGTAATCGACTTAACACTCGTGCGCCACTTGCGCTTTGTTTTTCAAAATTTTCTTTTATTTTAGCAGCTTTTGCATCTATATCTTCATGCGATGCGCCTACTAGGTGAGATATTACAAACGGGCCGAATTTTGGAAAATAGGCTTTTTGAACTTCGGTTATTTCTCGGTCCGAGTGATAATTTTCATATAGATGAGTAACTGCAGACTCAATAGTATGACCTTCTTTTAGTAGGTCTAATGCTCTAAGTCTTTCGTGAATTTTAAGAGTTAATTTTGGCATAATTATTATTCATCTTTGCGAGTTAGTATTTTTTGAACTGCTCTGCGTAAAACGTAATGCCATCTCTGGGCATCTAATTTACTACTTCTTTCGAAAACATCATCAGGTAAGTCTAAATTTAGTTTGAAATGATCAGAAAACACTGCAATTTCTAGCGGAGTTAAAGTCGAAAATAAAACTCTAGGCGACACTGTAGTTAATCTGCGTACTTTTTCTTCGTGATTAATTACGGCTTCAGGGTGGCTCTCTGGTAATTGTGTTTTATTTACTACTTTTTTACTTCCTGTTTTATCGCTTTTTACGCGGCCTAATTTTTTAGCGTGAAAAGCGATCATGAATTTTTGGCGGCGTTTTCTTTCTTTTTTACTTTTATTTGACGCGTAGAACGCTCTAATTCCCTCGGCGGCTTTTTCTTTAAAACCAGGGGAATTTCTAAGGTCAGCTAATTTTTTACTAATTTCCTCTCTCCACACTGGATCTGCTCTTTTTTGAGCCCATACTTTTTCTAAACCCTCTCGTACTCGTCGTACGAATTCTGGATTGGCGCGTAATTTTTCTAATGATCGCCTTGAACGATCCGCGTGTAATTCTCGCGTAAGCGGATCACTCCATTTAGTTTGTAAAGCTTTTTGTTGCGCTTCTTTGGATTGTAAACGTTTTACTGATGCTGCGCCACGTTCTTGCATTTTTTGATACGCAGTTTTTATTTTTTCAAAAGCACTGTTTAGAACTTCAGGGGATTGCCCCTCAAGGTGACTTATTCTAAAAGCGCCGCCTTCTGGAAAATATGCTTTTCGTACCATTTCTTTGGGTAATTCAGAGTGATGGTTCGTCCAAAGTAAGTCAGTTGCTTTTGGTATTGTGTGCCCTGCTATTAGTAAGTCGATTGCTCTACGGCGTTCTTGTATTGAGAGTGAGAGTTTCTTTGGCATTTTAATTTAAAAAAGATTAAGACGTAATAGTTTTAAAATTATGAATAAGCTTTTGTTTGGAACTGGCGGGATTCCGCTATCCACTGAACCTAGAAACCTCGACAACGGGATTACCCGTATTAGTGAGTTGAAACTTGGCTGCATGGAATTGGAATTTGTGCAGAGCGTCTACGTAAAGGAAGACAAAACTGCGGCAGTTAAATCTGCCGCTACGGATAAGGAGGTTGTTCTTACTGCGCACGGGTCATACTTCATTAATCTTAACGCGAAAGAACTAGAAAAGCGAGATAAAAGTCGTGAACGAATCTTGCAAGCGGCTAAAACTTTAGACGCCTGTGGCGGCTACTCGCTTTGTTTTCATCCTGCATTCCTCGTAGGCGCTACACGTGAGGACGCGCATAAAAACGTAAAAGAGCAGTTTAAGAAAATAGTTCAAGAAGTTAAAGATGCAGGAGTTAAGCTTTGGATTAGACCCGAAACTGCCGGGAAAACTACTCAATATGGCACTATAGAAGAGTTAGTTGAACTAGCACAAGAGTTTGACCAAGTCTTGCCATGTATTGATTACTCACACTTAAGAGCATTTTACCAAGGAACTAAATTCAACTCATACGACGACTATTGCCATCCATTGCAATTAATGGAAAAAGAACTCGGCTCAAAGAGCCTACGCGAGTTGCATTTGCATGTGCAAGGTATTCAGTGGGGCGCTACGGGCGAGCGTAATCATTTAGAGATTAAAGATGATCCTACGTGGGATTACAAAGCGTTAATGAAAGCACTTAAGGATTACAAATGCGCAGGCGCAGTTATATGCGAGTCACCAAATCTAGAAACCGACGCGTTAACCTTGAAAAAAACGTATGATGAATTATGAAACCGGGATATTCAATTGAAGAACTTACTCACGATCAGAAAAACTTAGAGTCAATTATCCTTAAAACACGCGAAATTTTTCACGCTAGATATCCGCACTTAAAAAATAGACCATTCATACCCGATATTGAAGAAATAAAAGCAGAACTTAGAGATGGAGTTAAGAAAATTTTCATTGCAAAGTACAACGGAGAAGTAGTCGGATCAAGCAGTTTACTATTACCTTTTGATTTGCGCAAACCGGCGTTTTTAAGTGGCGCAGTAGTAGCTAAAGAACACGAAGGAAATGGCATCCAACAAGAATTACTAAAAAGAAGACTACAATACGTAGGAAATCGAAAAGTTCACACCGAAATTCGCTTAGCATCCCCACAAAGCACGCACAACGTAACTCACGCTCTCGCTCAAACTAATGGCGGCCTACATATACTTACCATGGGCCCGTACCCAAATGAACCTAATCAAGTTTCTTTTTTTGTAGATGCAATGGGAAATAGCCCCGAATTACGTGCGTTAAAAGGAACGCTACTTTTAGAAGAAGCTAATTATTTGAAAGGATTGATTCCAGGCCACTGGAAAGTTAAAAAAAATGTAAAAGCACATGTAGAATTAAGAGTTGCGCAAGCGCAAAAAAGACCCGATCAGCATCAGATTTTTACTTGGTTAAGTCAAGAAGATAAACAGTCCCTTACATTATATGATTTTATACGAAAAGCTCAAGAAGAAAATTTAACTGGAATAACTGTAAGCGCGCCGCTCCATAGCGCATTTAAAAGAAGAAAAGCGCTTTTAGAACATGGATTTATTCCATTTGGAATAGGTACGACAAATGGCGCGGCGATATATTATTATAAATTATTAAAACCAGTAAAATTCGAAAATGTAAATTTACCTAGATCATTAGGAAAACACAGGCGATATTTAACTCGACTAAAGCATGCATTTATTGGCCAAGCTAAAGAATTAGAAAAAAAGGAAAGAGAAGGGTAAAAAGCTTTAATGTGGTATTATTTTCATACTTGAAAGTTTTTGGTGAATGGATAATTATGGTACATGTTCAGAAGAATTTTGATCATCTTCTTGGAAAAGTAAAAGGCATTAGCGATAAGCAGATGACTGCCCACTTTGGATTGTATGGCGGATATGTTAAGAAGTTAAACGAAATAGAAGAAAAACTAAAAACTGCTGATCCTGCTACGGCGAATTATTCGTATGGTGATTTTAGTGAATTAAAGAGAAGAGAAACAGTAGCGTTTAACGGCACATATTTACACCAGTATTACTTCGAGAACTTAACTGGAGATAAAACAGAAGCCAGCAAGGATTTCAAAAAAGCAGTAACTGAAAGCTTTGGAAACTGGGATAAATTCATAGCAGACATGAAAGGCTGCGCCGCATCAACACCCGGATGGGTCCTTATAACTAAAAACCAAATGGACGGAAAACTTCACAGTTACGTTACTTATGAACACATGAACCACACACCAGTGTTTCAAAAAATAGTACTAGCGCTCGACTGCTGGGAACACGCATTCATGATAGACTACGGCACAAACAAAGCCGACTACGTTAAAGCATTTCTTGAAAATGTAGATTGGAATGTAGTCTCGAAGAGATTTGACAAAGCATGAAAGTAGAATACAAAGCCGGAGTTTGCAACATCGGCCCACTAGAAAGACGCAAGCGCTTCATAACCGGAGTAATGGGCTTAATACTCGCGCTAGGCAGTTGGATGTTACTAAAATCAACCCTTGCACTATTAGTATTTTCAATAGCAGGTTTTGTTGGCTTAATTCAAGCCCGGACTAGTTTTTGCGTCGCGCATGGCTTTATGAACACTGCTAATCTTGACACAGGGGAAAAGAAACTCCTTGCAAGCGAAGCTATGAAAAATAAAATACAAGCAACGAAAATAGTCCTGCTTGCTATAGGCACTGGAGTTATATTTTCGCTTGTAATTAGTATGTTGATCAAATAATTACATGTCTTGGCTTATCTACACGTTACTAGGCGTAGCGTTAATTTCAATAGCGCGCTTAATAGACAAGTTTGTCGACAGCGGACTAAAAAACCCAAACGTACTATCTGGATTTTACGGGACTGGCTCGGGCCTTGTTTTTGTAATAGCCGCGCTAATACAAGGCACTGCGTTAACTTTTGAACCGAATTTACTAATACTTAGCGTAATCGCTGCTTTTATCATAATGAAAGCTAAGTATTTTTACTACAAGGCGCTCGAAGCAGAAGAAATTACCAAGTTTATACCACTACTTGCGTTAAGTCCCCTAATCGTACTAGTAGTTTCTTTTATACTTGGAGAAAAGTTGACTTTTAATGAAGTAATTGGAATAATACTAATCTTCTTAGGCGCGTTTATAGCCTCATTCAAAAGCTTCAAACATCACTTCGAGTTAAGTCACGTGGTAAAATTAGGCGTTGCAGTTGCGGCGCTTTTTGCGATTAAAAACGTCTTGATAAAAGGAATTATCACCCAGCAAACTTTTTGGACCATAATGCTCTACTATGGCGCGGCTTGCGCGTTAATTGGAGCTTTTCTTGTGATTACTAGCGGGCACAAAATTAGAAATAAAGCGCACAAAAAAGAATTCACCCTTGCGGCGTACAATTCTGTACTAATGGGATTTGCTATGCTATTGTTTAACATTGCGCTACTTATGGGCAGCGCGTCAATAGTAAGCGCGATAAGCAGCACTGAAAGTATACTAGTCGTGATATTTGTATTAATAGCGCATAAAACTAAGTTACTTGAGTTAAATGAAAATTACAATAATGCCGTAGTTATTCGTAAGTTTTTAGCCGCAGTAATTGCAGTAGTTGGAACGATATTGTTAATTTAGATTTGAACGTGTTCATGGTATTCAAGGAGCGGAACTTTTTCTTCAGAAGTTAAGTCTAAGTTTTCAAAATGACTTTTAGCGTACTCTCCTTTTGCTAGTACGTGCCAGTTACTAACGTGGTCGACTTTATTTACGATAGATTTAGCTAGATTAGCGTGTAGCATTTGAATTATTTGTTTTGCTTTTGGGTGATAGTCAAATGAATCTTCATCAGACTCTGGGCATTTTGTAATTTCAATATGCGCAACTCTAGTCGAGTGATTAAATATTACATGAGCAGTTGCAACTTTATTTTTTTCATCGCCTAGTTTGCCCGCGAGAAGACTAAAAGTAAAATCTTTTCTTTTAACTCCGTCAACTATATCTAACCCACCGGGATATTCTTTCCAGTTCAACTGTAATTTGGAAGTCCTTTTTGTCTGCATAATTAAAAATCGCTTTAATATTGTAAATTAGTTTCTACCGCTCTTTTAACCTTTTCTGCCGGATATGCTAATCTCAAAAGAGTCGCTTGTCCTCTGACTCCTTTACCACTGTGTGTTGAAACTACAAGGCCGAGATTTTCAAGTTCACGCAAGTATTCTCTATACCAGCGGGCACTCCTAGGTTCTTTACCCATTTTCTTACACATACTTTCGTAGCGCTCAAAAACCTCACCAGAGAAGTAAAGACGCTCGCCTTTAGTGTCTTCCATAAGTCTAGTGTAGGTTAGGTCTTCGGAAATAACTGCAAGAGAATACAAAACGAGTTGTTGGTGTTCTGGAAGTGATTCGATTACTTCGCGTGCTTTATCTTGATCTGCGTCTTTGCGCGCGTTTTCAACATCGCGATCAATTACTTTGTCTTTCTTTTCAGCATCCGCGCGCTCTCCTCCCCTTAGGAGTAAATTGAGGGCATACCTTGCGTCGCCGTTTTCTCCGGCAGCAATTGCCGCGGCGAGCCCAAGTGCACTGGGTTCAACTACTGCGTCATAGAATGCAACAGGCACTCTTTGTGAGAGTATACCGCGTAGTTGTTCTGCATTGTAGGGCTGGAATACTATTTCTTGTTCGCAAATTGCGCTTTTGCTTCTAGTTTCTAGTTTTTGTTTAAAGTTAACTTTGTTTGAAATGCCAATCATTGACACGTTTCCTGCTTTTAGTTCATCATTAGCCCGGGTAAGTGTGTAAATTAGCGTGTCAAGGTCTTTTACAACGTCAATTTCGTCTAGGACTACTATTAGTTGTTTTTTGTTATTTTGAAGATAGTCTAGTAATTTTTCGTATAAAACTGCAAATGAGTGGCCGGTTTTTGCAAATTCAGAGTCGAATTCACTGATAACTTTTTGTATAACCTTGTATCTTGAGTCGTACGTTTTGCAGTTCATGTAACTAGTCATTACAGATTCGCTTTTTTGATCTTCTAGTTTACTTAAGACTCGGCGAGTGGTAATGCTTTTTCCGCTGCCGGTTTTTCCGTACAAAAATAGGTTTTTTGGCTTTTGTCCTCTTAGCGCTGGAGCTACTGCAGTCATTAGCATTTTCGTTTCCGCATCTCGGTAGTTCCATTCCATGGGTACAAAGTGCGGCGAAAGCGCGTTTTTATCTCTAAATAGCTTTTGACTAGCTAAAATTTCTTCAAAAGACGGCTCTGGCATAACACTACTCTATTTGAAATATATGAATGCAAGTAAATAAATAAAAACAGCAGGATTGCGTTTTTTACCGCTGCATAACCGCTAGGTTTTTTAATTCAATTCTCATGTACAGAAGGGTTTTTAATGGAAAGCAGTGTAAAAACTACAAAGAAGAAAAAAATGCAGTAGACTACTGCGAGACTTTCTGTTTAAAATATAAGGTGAAAATAATAAAAAATGGGACTTTTTAACAATTTATCAAACGTATTTAGCGTAAAGAAGGACATGAACATCGAAGACTTCATGAGCGCAGCAGAAGCAGAAGAACTAGACGTAATGCACCAAGATGCTGACTTTTACGTAAAGCCAATCTCACTCCAAAGTGAAGCTGATGTTAAAATTGTAGAAGAAGAACTAAACAACAAAAACTTAGTACTACTAAACATTGCTCCAGTAGCAAGAAACCCACAAAAACTAAAAGCTGCAGTTGAACACCTCCGCAAATTCGTAAGAAACATTAACGGAGACGTTGCAAGAATCGACGAAGACAAAGTACTACTAACCCCCGCAAAGGTTAAAATCGTCAAAAAGAGAAGATAAAAAAAAACAACTCTTCCTTTTTCTCTCTTTCTTTCTCAAAACCTAATTCTTTAAAAAACAAAAACACGTAATTTTAACTACAATGTCTAAATTACAATTTGAAAAAAACAAGCCACCAGAACGCACATTTATACATCCGCCGTTCGATGGCTTAGCTGAAATACGTAAAATGGCCACTGAACATCCATCTAGTAAAGTAAGAGAAAACGCGGCTCGGCTAGTAGATGTTCTTTTAGATATTCAAGAAGTAGCAGAAGCGCAAGGTAAACCATTAGAAAAACGAGTATTAAAACCACAAATTGAAATTCCACCACATGACATTCCACTTAGCGCGCTTTTAGAAAAAATGGCAAGTCCACAAGCTCGCCAAAATCCAGCGCAAATGCAAGTATACTTAGACGTCATAAAAGCAAGACACGCACAAGAAACCAAAAAGGGCAAATAACTCCTTTTTTTAAAAATTCAACTAAACTAAGTGTTTTTATTTTACTACTAACTAATCATCTACTATACGAATTATGGTTCAGCTTGACGCGTCTGCTTTTAATGTTGTTCTCACGCCGGAAAGTGCGATTAGTAGCGTTCAGCATGCTGTTGCGGGTAAGAATTGGAAGCAAAGCACTCTTTCAGACATTAAACTAGTATACACTCCATTTTACGTTTTTAGTTTTGACGTAACTGAAGGTAACGTGCCTACCGGTAAAGCTGCTTTAAACGCCGCTACGGGCGAGATTAGCGATTTCGTCCCGTATTTACTTGACAGGCCGCTTGATAAGAGTAAAAAAACAGACGATAAAGCAGAAGTCGAAGTAGAGCCATCTACTATTTCTCAAAATGAAGTTAAAGACTTAGCCGCAGTAAAAATTGCAAACGCAGTAGGCGCAAAAAAAGATCAAGTCGTAATATCTGCGATTAGTAAAATTTACGTTCCATTTTACCGCATTTGGGTCGATGTAGCGGGAGATAACTTCAAAATTGAAGTTGACGCGTGCCTTGGCAGCCCTACAGGCCTTGACGCGATTCCAGTTAGACCTAAGAATTGGGAAGAGAACACTCAAGAAACGCTTAAGCAAATGCAAACCCCAACTGGCCTTGTTAACCTTACTAGTAAGACTATTGCAGAAGCTGGAAAAGTCGGCGGGCCACAAACAAGTAACAAGTACGTACAATGGGCTGTTCTTGGCGTGATTATTATCGTAGTCGCGTATTTTGCTTTTGGTAATATTCTTGGTAGCGCGACTTGTACCCCTTCAAGTGATTTGTATTCAAAACCAGCGTATTTTGGTTTATTTGGGCCTAAGAAAGTCGCGCCGAAGTTTGACGCTAAAAATCAGACATATACGCTGTATGGTTCTTGTTCTTTTACGACTAGAGATAAACAAGATCATGCGATTATGCTTTTAACTGTAAAACAAGGTGGCATTCCTATTTCTGGAGCGAGTCAGACTTTTACTACTGCACTTTCGCCACAACCCACGCTACGTAATTTTATGGTTACTTGGAACGCGTCTAATTCTCGTGAAGGCGATTACGCAATTGAAGTTAAGCAATTAGCTTAGTTCGACTTTAATGAGTACAGGAAAATTATTGCGATTATTATTAGTATGGAGGCGGTTGAGATTAGCCAAAATGCCGCGTTGAAGTTGTTTTTTTGAGCGGCTGTTTTTACGTTTTGTAGAACAGGTGCTTCTTTTTTCTTGACTGGCGTGGGCGTTGTTTTGAGTAGTTCTTGCGCGGCTATTTTAGCGGCTTGGTCTATTTCACTAGCAGAATACTTATTGGACGCGATTAGAAGTTTTTTTGCTTGTCCTATGGTTGTTCCGTTGTAGTGGCAGGCTAAGTAGTAGTTTACAAGGTCGTTTTTTGTAGTCACTTTTTCTTACCTGTTTTGAAGTTTTTGTATAGTTTGTTAAAGATTGCAAACAGGGTTTGGATTTCGTTGTCTCCTATTTTTGATCTAGTTGTTAAACGTTTGAAGGCTAGTTTGGCTTTGGTCGTGTCTTTTAGTTCTGCGCCTTTTTCTAGTGTACTTGCGTAGTCGATTATTGATGCGAACATTTTGTTTAACGCGTCGACTTTGTCTTTGCCCGCTAGTTCGTAGTAAGCGTTTCGTTTGTCTTTTAGTTGTGATGAAAATTCGTAGAGCGTTACGGCGACTGAGTGAGATAGGTTCATTATGGGCTGAGCTTCGTCTGTGGGAATTGTGATTATTACATCGCAGGCATCTAGGTCTGCTTGCGCGAGGCCTACTCCTTCGCTTCCAAATACTACTGCTGTTTTGCCGCGGGCGTATTCTGGTGCTTGTTTTAGTTCGAGTGGGTTTTTCATTCGATTGTTGAATCTTTTTAAGACACCGGTGGTTCCGATTACGACGTTACAGTCTGCGGTGGCTTCTTTTACGGAAGTGTAGATTTTTCTTTTAGCGTTTTCGAGTATTTCTTCTGAGTGTTTGGCGAATTTATGCGCGTCAAATCCAATTTGGCACTTAGGGTTTACTAAACGTAAGTCTATTACGGAGAAGTTTTTGCACGCACGGGTGACCATCCCTAGGTTCATTTCATACTCTGTGCCAACTAGTACTACAACTAGAGGTAATGGTTTTTTGACGTTAGTATCAGTATAATGCATAATCTCTTTTTTCCTTGTATTATATTGTGGTTTTTAAAGTTAAAAAGAGTTAATAAATCAGAGACAATTTGTAATGAAAAGACTCATATTAACCTTAATTACGGCATTTATACTAATTTCACTCGTACACGCGGCAATTCCATCAGAACAAGCTGCGGATGTTGCTAGTACGTATGCGCGTAAGGGTGAGCTTACTCAGCCAGCTAGTTCTCTTGTAGGTATTGATCTTAAAACGTACTGGCTAGTGTACTACGTGCCAGAAAATAATCCTTCTGGAAAGAATGCTATTGCAGTTATAGATTCAGATGATGGCGTTCTTGTTTTTGATGAGAAGATTTTATTCAAGGCGTATGCTTTTGATTTACGCAGGTCTAAAGTTGAAGATTTCTTTACTAAGAATGATAATTTGAAACTTGATAGGATACGTGACTCAGTTGATTTTTCAAGTAAATCGCAAGATCAAGCCGAAGAGACTATAGCTGATTTGACGGATAAGTTGCAGGATAAAAATGTTAATTTTGCAACTGTGCAAAATAGCCTTGCCGGTTTACGTAGTTCTACTGAACTTTTAAGCAGTAAAGTTGACATGGCAGCTGAGCAGCAAAAATTATTTTACACTGGAGACTATTCGTATAAGGGTTTGAATGGTTTCATTAGTAGTTATACTAGTTTGTTTGACGCTTACGATAAGTTTCTTGAGAGTAGTCAAAATTACCAAAAATCAGTTATTAATAAATCTAAAGAACTTACGGACAAAGGTATTGCGGCAAGTGATTTTGACGCGAGTTTAAAGTCAGCGTATAAAGTTGGGCTTGAAAATTTCTTAACTAAAAGTGCATTAAGCGGAGCGAAGTCCCAGTTTGTTTTGATTAGTGATAAAGAAAGTGACAAACAAGTTAATGACTCAGTTAAGAGTTTCTTGTACCGCAAGGCGTCGGTTGATTCAAAGAAAACATTTGATGAAATGAGTTTAGTAGTTACTCCAATTTTGGATAGCAAAAAAGAAGTAGAACAGTGCGTAAGTGTTAAGAAGTTACAAACTGCGTACGATAGTGCTAAAGTTGCGTTAGATAAAGGCGTTTTTGATGATGTTTTCAAATACTCAAGTGAGGCTAAGTTAGAAGCTAGTAGCGTGCAAGGTAAGTTTGATAAGTGTGTTGCGGATCGTCAAAAGGCTAACGAGAAAGCTAATTCTACTGTTGCTAAGAAGGAAGATAACACGATGCTTTACGTCGGAGTTATTGCCGCAGTTGTAATTCTTTACTTAATTTCGCAGTTTATGAAAAAGAAGAAAGAAGTAGAAGAAATGGGCGCGCACGATGATAGTCACTCGGGTAGCTCGTTATTTGAAAGCCACGCTGAGCACCACTAGAATACTTTGTCGAGTGTTTGTCTTGTTCCTATTAAGATTAGAAGCCCTAGTGCGATTGATATAAACGCGCTAGTTATTCCGTGTTCTGGAAATATAGCGTTAGATATTATGTCGTATAGTTGCCAAAGTCCTCGCCAGTATAATATGATGGCTGCGGAGATTACAAGTAAGTATAGTAGTTTACTTTTGCGTTTAAACGCTCTAAATTCTAAGAAGACCGGGTGGCGTTCTACTCTTTTTCTAAAGTGTTTTTCTGCTCGGGGCAAGTGTTTGAAGAAAACGGAGTGGACGTTGTCCATGTGTGAGTCTAGCGCGTTGCGTATGCTTGCGTTAAAGCCGCTTCTTTCGGTTGAATCTTGAATTACGACTCGGACTGGTTCTTGAGCTTCTTGAGGTTTGTTTTTTTTGACGACCATAAGCGTAACGTATGCAATTAAGATTGCTAGGCTTATAAAACTAATCTGCTTTAAGTAAAGTTATGCAACTTAAAAGACACGTAATTGCCGTAGCTCCAAATAAAATTATTATTACAGGAGAACACGCCGTAGTATATGGCTGCGCGGCTATTAGTACGGGAATTTCTACTAGAAACGAAGTTGAATTATTCGCAGTTAAAGGAAGTGCTAGTTTGGCTATTCATTTTGGTAGGAAAGTTTATGATTTTGACGCGCAGTTAAAGCCACTTTACAAAGAAAAGCACGCGTGGATGCACGAGTACGGGACTTTTTTACAGGAAATTTTGGATTTTCATAAAGTTAAATTCGCAGAACTTGGAATTAAGCTTGACTTGCACTTGCGTCCAAGTGGTTCACCTAAAGGAACTGGCGGATCCGCGGCGTGGGCTGCGGCAACTGTTTGCGCAATCCACTCTCTTTTTGGATACACTCCCGGCAAGGATCAGTTGTTTGATGAAACGCAGCTTCAGGAAAAGAAAGCACATGGTAATCCTAGTGGAATTGATGCTATGAGTGTGATTAGTAGTAATCCGATTGTTTTTCAAAAGCATTTCAACCCTGTTCGTTTTGATTTTAAGGAAGTTAAACTAACCCTACCGCGGGGAACTTCTCTTTTGATAATTGACACTACTCAAAGAGGAAAAGTTACAGAACAAACCCACGAGTTAGTGCCGCGTTTTGCGAAAGCTTTCTTCGGTAAGCTGCCATCTGAAGCTACTGATGTGGATAAAGCTAATGTACGCCAGGTTTTTGACCCGATCATCTCGGATATTCAAGCTGAGTTACACTTAGATGGTAACGCTAAGCGCCTTGGTGAGTTGTTTAACTTAAACCAAGCGCTTCTTGCAAAGTATGATGTTTCTTGTGAAAATACAAACAGAATAATTAAAACCGTTTTAGAAGCAGGCGCACTAGGAGTTAAGATCACCGGCGCAGGCGGACAAAACGGCTGCTGCATTGCATTAGTAGAAGATAGTAAAATAAAAGAAGTTACGCGTAAACTAAAAGAAAAGAAAATAAAAATACTAGCTGTAAACTTCCCAGCAAAAGGCGCGCATACTGAACTAGTAGAGTGATTTTGTATGGTTAGGCGTTTTACTCGTGATGTTCTTTGGAAGGAAGCGCAAGTGGATGGACATAAAGTTGCTTATCTTGATGGTCATGACCCGCATGACTTGGTTCAATTAGTATCTAATCCAGTAAATGAGTTTGTTGATTCTAATCGTTTTGACATGTATGGTAATGAGCGCAAATCTGAACCCGAAGTTTATCGCGCTAAGTATAAGCGGGGTTTTGCGGCGGTTCGTAAGTTTTTGTACCCGGATAGTGAAATTAAAGATACTCCTAGTAATTTGTTTAAAGTAATGCAAGATGCGACACTTAGAAACGTGGGTTTTGTTGAAGTACCAATCGCCGCAGTTGTTAATTCAAAAGGTGAAACTGCGATTGTATCGAAGTGGAAGTATGGTAAGCGTACTCAAAGTTTAGGCGATTACTTACGAGATGGCGGCGTTTCTTTTTTAGATAAGAAAAAGGGCGTTTGTAACGCTGCTGATTTGCTTGCTCGCTTACATAGTAGAGGATACGCGCATAATCATGCACATACACGTAATTTTATCGTAGTTGGACGCGGCAAGGTTAGTTTGATCGACCCGACAATGCTTAGCACTGCAGGTAACTCACTTGAAGGTTTGCAAAAGCGTTCAGAAGATGTAGTTCGTTTTTTGAAAACAGTAGATACTGCGACTAATTTTAGTTTAGTTATGGCAGATCGTAAAGATTTGCAAGAGTCAGCGGCAGTTGCATATGCTAAGCGTATTAGGTTAGAAAAAGAAAAATTTTAATTTTTCTATTCTTTTCTTCTGATTTCTTGTATTATTTTGTATGCGTATTCTTTAGTCATTTGTTTCGCGGCTCGCATTTTTTCTACTATTAGTTCAATCTCGTGGTGCTTCGCACCTGCTTGTAATGCAATGTTTTTAGCGTGCAGTCCCATGTGTCCTTGTTGGATGCCTACGCTCGAAAGCGCGTTGAGGGCTGCGACATTTTGTGCAAGTCCAATACACGCAAGGACTGCGCCGAATTCGCCTGCGGTTTTAACGTTTAAAATTTTCATAGCACTTCTAGCGGTTGAGTTGGTTTTAGTTGCTCCGCCGATTATGCCGACGGGTACGGGTAGTTGTATTTCTCCGATTAGTTTGTCTCCTTTTACTTTCCATGTTGTGAGTGGTTTGCATTTGCCGCTTTTCCATGTATGCGCGTGCGCCGCTGCTTCCACTGCGCGAAAGTCATTTCCAGTAGCTTGCAATACTGCATCTACTCCGTTCATTATTCCTTTGTTGTGCGTAACTGCTCTGTAAGTGTCTGCTTCGGCTAGGTGCTGCGCGGCTAGGAATTTTTCCGGGTTTACTTTGCAGATTTGGTTTTTCAAGTCATATTCTACGCGCGCTTTTGCTATTCGATCTTCACAAAAGTTTGACAATATTCGTAGTACTACTGTACCTTGGGTGATTTGTTCTAGTAGTGGAGTTATGCGCTCGGCCATTGTGTTTAGTGTGTTTGCGCCCATCGCGTCTCTTACGTCTACTGTTACGTAGGTGATTATGTTTTCGCCGGATTTTGTTCGTATTTTTTTAACTTTTAGAGTTTTGGCTCCTCCGCCTAGTGAAGTTATAGTTTTGGAAACAGAGTTGCAGATTTCAAAAATTTCTCTTTTTTTACGTAGAATGTCTGCTGCGGCGTTTTTGTTTTTGGCGTTGATTACTTGGACTTGAAAAGTCATCAATGGTTTTGGCTCTACAGCCGTAAAACCAGTTGGTTGTGATAAGTAGCATGCTTTGATGTTTGCTGCTACTATTGACGCTTCTTCAGTTGCCATTGGAACTGTGTAGTGTTTGCCGTTTACTATTAGGTGGTCGTTTAGTGAAAATGGAGTTGAGATTGTTCCTGCGATTGCTTCGCTTAAAACTTGCGCGTCTTTTGCGGAAAATGTGTTGTATGCGATTGAGTTAAAGTCAGCGTGGTCTATTTTACCTTCTCTTGAAAGTCTCGCTAGGACATCTAGTGTGGAAACTACTCTCCATGGCCTTTCAATTTTAGGTGGTTGCGTGTTTTGATTATTTGAATTTGTAATAGTAGGGAGTTGTATTTTCATTTTACTGATTTTATTGTCCTCGTATTTTCTTTAAAATTTCTTGAGCGTTATCTATTGTTACTTTGCCGCTTTCGTGTAAAAGTTTAGCGACATTTTCAATCTCGGCGTCTTTTGCGCCGGCCATTACTGCGATGTTTTTCGCATGTAATTTCATGTGACCTTTGTTGATGCCATCTGTGACTATTGCTTTGAGGGCTGCGAAGTTTTGTGCAAGTCCTACGGATGCGATTAGCATTGATAGTTCTCGTGATGATTGAACGTTTGCAATTTTTAGGGCGATTTTTGCAGTTGGAAGTATATTGATTGCTCCGCCGACTGTGCCCACTGCCATTGGTAGTTCTATTTCTCCGTGCAAATCGCCGTCTTTAGTTTTACTCCATTTAGTTATTGGCTTATACGCACCGGTGCGGGCTGCATAGGTGTGCATTCCTGCTTCTACTGCCCGGAAGTCATTACCGGTTGCGAGTACTACTGCGTCGATTCCGTTCATTACTCCTTTGTTATGCGTAGCACACCGATAGGGGTCGGCGTCGGCTAGCGCGTATGCGTCGAGAATTGCGTCAACTACTTCACTACCCCCGATAGCATCTTTTTTATACGTAACGCTAGCGCGTGCCAATCTTTTGTCGGCTAGGTTTGAAATGATCTTTAAACGAGCGACTCCGCCAGTTAGTTGTTCTAGTTTTGGCGCGATTTTTTCTAGCATTGTGTTTACTGTGTTTGCGCCCATTGAGTCGCGAACGTCAATATCTAGGTATACTACTAACATTTCACCAGTAATACCTTTGAGTGTCTTAACGCGTATTTCTCGGCATCCTCCACCGAGTTTAATCATAATAGGGTTAGTGGCGTTGGCAATTTCAATTAATTCGTTCTTATTCGTAAGCACTGCGTGCTCTGCTTTTGTGTTAGCTACTTTGACTAGTTGTACTTGTCCTATCATTATTGGCTCATCTGCGGATGCAGTAAAGCCTTCTGGAAGAGCTAGTTTTGCTGCATGTGTCGCGGCGGCTACTACGGAGGCTTCTTCGATTGACATTGGTACTAGGTAGTCTTTACCGTTAACTTTGAAATTAGTAGCTATCGCGAATGGAAGTGAACCCATTCCGATTGCGCATTCTATTAATCGATCTGCGGTTGCGAGTGGTAAGTTGCCTTCTTTAGTGAGGGTTTCTAGTTCTTGGCTAGTTAGTATACCTTCGGTTATTAGTTTGTCGCCTCGATCTTTAGGTGTAAGAGAGTATAGTCTAGAAAGGTTAGTGATGTTATTCATAAGTAATCGATAGTAGTTTTGAGGGCAGTGGTTTTTATTTGTAATACTTAAAAACAAAAAGGGGTACGACTTTTGTCGTAGGTTTTTTCGTCGTTTCTCGTTGTTTTTAAACGTTTCTTGAGTACTACTCATTAAGACACCACACGTCCAAAACCTAATACTTAGTGTCAAAAACAAAAAACAAAAAAAAGGAATTAAAGAGGTCTTAATCTACGAATGACTAACAAAATAGGTATCGTATCTTACGGTTATTACATCCCAAAGCTACGAGTAAAAACAGAAAACATCGCAGCGCAATGGGGTAAAGATGCTGAAAAAATAAAAAACGGACTAGGCGTTAAAGAAAAAGCACTAGGCGCAATAGACGAAGACAGCGCAACAATAGCAGTACAAGCCGCGCGTATGTGTTTTGAAAACGGCGCAGTAAAACCAACTGATGTTGGCGCTATCTACGTAGGAAGTGAATCTAAACCATACGCAGTCAAACCAACCGCTTCAATTGTAGCGGCTGCAATTAATGCCGGAACGAATCTTACTGCGGCTGATTTTGAATTCGCATGTAAAGCAGGAACCGCTGGAATTCAAACCGCAATGGGAGTAGTAGCCGCCGGAATTGCCAAAACTGCACTTGCAATCGGAGCAGACACCGCTCAAGGAAGACCAGGCGATGCACTAGAATTTAGCGCAGGAAGCGGAGGCGCAGCAATGCTCATTGGAAACGAAAACGTCATAGCAACAATAGACGCCACCTTTTCATTCACAACCGACACTCCTGATTTCTGGAGAAGACAACACGCGGAATTTCCAATGCACGCAGGAAGATTCACAGGAGAGCCAGCGTACTTTAAACACGTAATGAACGCAACTAAAGGAATTCTTGCAAAAACAGGCCTTACACCAAAAGACTTCAAATACGTAGTATTCCACCAACCCAACGGAAAGTTCCCAACAATGGTAGCAAAGAAACTAGGATTTGAACCAGAAAAAGTAAAACAAGGACTCGTAACTCCATTTATTGGAAACACCTACAGTGGAGCTTCAATGATCGGCCTTGCCAGCGTCTTAGACGTTTTAATGCCAGGCGAAAAAGTCCTAGTAGTAAGCTACGGATCAGGGTCAGGAAGCGACGCATTCGTAATCACAGGAACGGATAAAATTAAGGAAAAAAACAGACGCGCACACGTACCATTACTTAAATCAATCGAAGATAAAATGTACGTTTCATACGGAGAATATCTTAAACACAGACGTAAAATCAAATCATTATAAAGGTGGAAATATTTATGAAAGGACGAGGAGTTTCAATAATCGGAGTAGGAATGTCTTCCTTTGGAGAACACTGGGAAGCTTCCCTTCGTGAACTAATAGTACAAGCATCAATCAAAGCAATCGAAGACGCCAAAATCGACGGCAGCCAAATAGAAGCAATATACGGCGGAACCATGGCCAGCGGAATGCTAGCCGGACAAGAACACATCGGCGCGCTAATAGCAGACCAAGTAGGCTTAAACCCAATTCCGTCAACCCGCCTCGAAGCAGCATGCGCATCAGGAGGAGTAGCACTAAGAGCAGGAGTTAACGCCATCACAAGCGGACAATACAACCTAATCGCAGTCGGCGGTGTTGAAAAAATGACCGAAGTTTCAACCGAAGAAGCCGGAAGCGCACTCGGAGGAGCAGGAGATCAAGAATGGGAACTCTTCAACGGAGCGACATTCCCCGCACTATACGCATTAATGGCCCGAAGACACATGGAAGAATTCGGAACTACCGAAGAAATGCTCGCAAGCGCCGCAGTCAAAAACCACTACAACGCGGCTCGAAACAAATACGCGCAGTTCCAAAAAGAAATCACGATAAAAGACGTAATGGAAAGCGGATACGTAGCAACACCCTTAAAACTTTTAGACTGCAGTCCAATCTCAGACGGAGCAGCAACAGTAATACTAGCAGAAAGTTCACTTGCCAAAAAACTCTGCGAAAAACCAGTAGAAATAATTGCAAGTTCACAAGCAAGTGATTCACTTGCCCTAACCGGACGCAAATCCCTAACTGAAGTTAACGCAACTAAAGTCGCAGCAAAAGACGCGTACAAACAAGCAAACGTAAAACCAAGCGACATTCAATTAGCTGAAGTTCACGACTGCTTTACAATTGCAGAAATCATGGCAATAGAAGACCTCGGATTTTTTGCTAAAGGTAAAGGAGGAAAAGCATCCCTTGATGGAAAAACCGCCCTAACTGGAGAAATTCCAATCAACACTTCTGGTGGACTCAAAGGATGCGGTCACCC
>CAZERP010000014.1:11437-23088 GCA_964514805.1 Microcaldota archaeon | reverse complement strand
CCGGTTTGTGTACTATCTGAATACTTAGGTGACTCACGAATGACTAGGACTTCTCCTTTGTCATTAAGAATTACGGCCTTAACGGCTACGAATAATTTAACGGTATTCATAAAATCAGCGTATTAAAAAAAATAGGAGGAAAAAGGGAGGGTTAAAAGTTTACTTTATTTGTTTTAAAGTTATTTGGAAAGTTAAAGTTTTGCCTGCTAGTGGGAAGTTTGCGTCAAGTGTCGTGTTTTGAGGGGTGACTTTGACTACTGTTACGGGCATTCCGTTTCCTGCTTGTAGTTGCATTCCTTCTTTGACTTTTTGTCCGAGTTGTTCTTCGATTTGGGCGGTTGGAACTTCGATCATTGCTTTTGGATCTCTTTCACCGTATGCGTCTTTTGGTGCTAGTTTGACTGTTTTGACTTCGCCTACTTTCATTCCGAGGACTGCGTTTTCAAATCCGGGTACTACCATGTGCGCGCCTACTTTGAATTCTAGTGGAACGTTGCCGTGTCTTGCGCTTTCGTCAAAAATTGTTCCATCATCTAGTGAACCTTTGTAGAGTACTGCGACAGTATCTCCATTTTTTACTACTTTATCTGTCATTGTTTCATTTACACCTGTTGTTAAATTGTTTTGAATTGTGGTTTGGTTTGAACTCGTTTCGTTACTGGACGTTGGCGCGTTTAAGCAACCAAGTAATAGTACGGATGCGAGTAATACGAATAATAAATTTTTCACTTAAGAACACCTAATTGTTTTTTTAAAAAAAAGGAGATAGGAAGAAAGGAGATAAGTCGCGTTTTTAGATTTGGTTTTGTTCTTTTACTAGCAAGTAGCTAATTCCTATTAGTAAAAAGAATATTGCGACTATTTTTAGTATTGTTCCATTGCCAGTTGAGATTGTCATTGCTGGTAGTAGTACGGTTTTAGATTGTCCTTCGACTTCGCCTGATTCGAATTGAAGTTCAACGTTAGCTGATTCAGTTGAGGTCTTTGGTGTTATTGTTACTTGTACTTGTGTGCTTTGTCCTGGGACTAGTTGTGTTTGATCTGCTTTGAATGATAGTAAGTAGTTGTCTTGGTTGGCAAGTAGGGCGGGGGTTAAGTCAGTTAGTGTTTTTTGTCCGTTGTTTGTAACTATTAGGTTTAGGGTAACGCTAGTTACTTCTCCATTGAAGTTGCGATTTTCCGTAGTGCCTTGTATTACAAATGATAGGTCTGATGAAGGTAATAGTAGGTTGGCGTCTCTTGTTATTGTTTCGTCTTGGCCTTTAGCTGTTTTGGCGTTTAAAGTTAGTTGAATTGGTATTGATTGTCTGTTTTCTGTTTTAGGTACAGTTATTGAGACTATGATTTCTTTGGATTCTCCTGCGTCTAAGTCGATTATTTGGCTTGATGTCCAATCGCTTGGAATTCCACTTATTGTAACTTGGGCGTTTCTTAGTTTTTCTTCTGCAAAGTTAGACGCGTAAAAAGTAAAGTGTTTAGTGTCTCCTGGGACTACTCTTAGTTGCGAGTCTTGTAGTACTAAGTCGATTAGTGATGATCCGGGTGTTGAGCTTGAGTAAAAGGTTAAGTTTAGTTGGAATACTTTGGATTGTCCTTGTTTTTTAGAGTCTACGCGAATTGGTAGTTTGAATGCGCCTAGTGGGGTGAATATGTCTGTTCCGAGAACTAATGTAATTGTTTTTGTTTGACCTGGCGCGAGTGTTACTTTGGGCGTTTCTACTTCTAGGCTTGTAAATCTTGCGTATATTGGTAATGTAAATGCGAATTCATCTTCTACGTTTCCAGTGTTTGTTATGTTAAAGTGGAGTGTTTCAAGAGATCCTCTTGTTAGTTTGGATTTGTCTACGTTTGTTATTTCGACGTTTGAGTACCCGACTATGTTTACGCAGTATTCTCTTTGTAAGAATGTGAATTGGTTGTATTTTCCTTCTAGCGTGTATTTGTAAGTGTCAAGAGTTGTTGTGTTTGATGATTTGATTACTATCGAACTATCTAGTTGCTCGTTAGTATCTAGTGAGAATGTTCCGGTCGTAGTTGTGATTAGTAGTTTTGGTTCGTCGTTTGTGATTACGAATTTGAATGGACCGTTTACTTCTTCGTTGTTTCTAATTGAAAAGTTTAGTACCGCTGTTTCTCCTCGGTTTAGTTTAATGCATTGTGATTTGCTTGGCCCGTTTAGTAAGTCTAGTGAAATTTTAGGTCCATGTACTGCGATTACTACGGGGTATTCTAGTTTTTGTGAGCAGCAGTCTTGAGCGTCAATTACTAAGTTTGCAGTGAATTGTCCTCCCGGTGATCCAGGTGGTACTACGATTCTTGCAGTTACTGTTTTAGTTTGACCTGCTAGTAGTTCTACGTCACTAAATTCAAAAAATGTAGAGTCTTTGAATGGGTTTAAACCGTTTTTGAGAGCTACGAATATTTTTTTGTTTAAGTTGTTTTTGAGTTCAAATTCGTATTTTACGCTATCTCCTGGTCTTGCATTAACTGGCGAATCACCAGTGAGTTTAACGCTAAGCGCGTCACCCGCGTTTGAGTTTTGGGAGTTAAGTGCATTTGAGTTTTTGATATTTGCAACTACGCTAGTTTGGCAGTTTTGAGAAATTGTACTAACTTGCACGGGGATTTCAAAATTACCTGCCGCTTGTGAATTTACATAAAAGTGCTTTACTGCGTTTTGTCCAGATGGTAAGTTAAAAGATGAAGAGTCAAAAGAGCATTCAACTCCTGAAGGGCATTGCGCGTGTAAACTTATGACTTCTTGCGCAAGACCCGTGTTACTAAAATCAAGAGCAAAATTAACAACTGTAGTGGTATTTCCTTCAAGAGAAGGTTCAAAATTTACCCCTACAAAATTACACTGCAGGTTTGCTGCAGATGTTAAGAAAATTAGAGTTAAGATAGTCGCAGTAAAGAGCTCAAACTTCATATTTAACCAGTATAAATTTATAGAATTTGGCTGCTTTTAAAACGTTCTACGAGTAAAAAAGGCAGGTTTACTTCAAAAGAGCCCTATATTGCGTATCATAACCGGCTACTGTGTTGGGCCAAATGAATCGTTTTTCAGTTACTTTTCTTGCCGCTAAGCCCAATTGTTTAGTGTTACTTGTTAATACGTGTATTAACGCGTTTGCAATGCCTTTGACGTCTTTTGGTTTTACTAAAACTCCAAAGGTCGAGTCGACTATTTCTGGAATTCCGCCAACTTTGCTCGAAACTATTGGTTTACCACACGCCATTGCTTCAATTAATACTAATCCAAATGGCTCCCAAAGAGACGGAGCGCAAAAGACATCACAACTTGCAAATATTTGCCGCCTATCTTTGTTAAAATCAGGGTCAAATAATACAGTTATACTACCCTTATCTACTTGCGTGGCTCTTTTTTGAAGCGTTTTAAGTAAAGGACCCCAACCATGCACTACCAAGTGAGCATTTGGAACTTTTTGCTTTACCAGGGGCATCGCGTCAATTAAATATTCAATTCCTTTTTGCGGCATTAACCTACCTACAAAGAGAATTACTTTTTTATCTTCAATTTTTAACTTAGCTCTAAATTTAGCGCCATCCGCGTCGAGTTTGAAATAACTTGTGTCGACTGCATTGTAAAATATCGCCTTCTTTCCACGATAACCCTTAGGACATGTAGTTTTTAGAGTATCCTTACTTACCGCCGCGACTAAATCGCATGCGCTTATGATTCTACTTCCAACTAAGTCATCATACGCGCCACCTAAAACATCAGTTAATGGTTCAATTCCATGTGGTTTTGCGTTATGCAAAGTAATTGCAAATTTGCATTTGTACTTGCGTTTTAATTTTTTGATATCAAGAAAACTAAAGAAAAATCGATTATGTATATGAACTATGTCCGCGCCTTGAACTTCATCTATTATTGCGTCAAGTAAACCTGGCGCTATTGGCACTGGTGGCGGAATCAAAGCGGGCGTGTTTTTTAAAATAAATGCTTTAACGCGAATAACTTTCACGCCATTAATAACTTCTAACCCCGGCTTAGTGCCTGGACTTTGACAGCAAACTACTGAAACATCGTAGCCTTTTTGAACTAAACCTTCAGACACATGCCGCAAGTGCTCTTCAGTACCGCCCTGGTACGGATAGTAGAATACATTAAGCATTACAATCTTAGGCATAACTTGCAAAAACAATTACACAAGCAGTGAATTTAAAGCATTAGAAGAAAAAAAAGAAGAAGGGAAAAAGGAGAGAAAAGATTAGAAGCTGATGTCGTCTAGTCCCCATGAGTCTCCGTGTTTGCCGGATTTGGAACTGCTTCGTTCATCTGCGTTTCTTTGTGTTTTTCCTAGAATGTATGGACTTTTAATTCCAGTGAAAATGGCGATTGCTTCAATCTTGCCATCCATATCTGGAGCAATTCTTGCACCCCAAATTACAGTAGCGTTAGGATCGACACGTTCAGTTAGAGCTTCTCCAACCGCGTTACATTCTCCTAGTGTCATGTCTGGGCCACCAGTGATGTGGAGTAGTACTCCAGTTGCGCCAGTGTAGTCAACGTCTAGTAGTGAGTGTTGTAATGTGTTTGCTACTACTTCTTTGCCTCTGTTTGGTCCTTTGGCTTCTCCGACTGCGATCATTGAAACTCCACCGTTGCTCATGACTGCTCTTACGTCAGCAAAGTCAAGGTTGACTAGTGAAGGTGTTGTGATTGTTTCGGTGATACCGCGTACTGCTCTTGCGATAACTTCGTCGGCTACGTTGAATGCTTGGTCGATTGGAAGGTTTGGTACTAGTTGTACTAGTCTGTTGTTGTCGATTACGATTATAGTGTCGACATTTCTCTTTAACGCGTCGAGTCCTTGGTCTGCTTTTTCAAGTCTTGCACGTTCGAGGGCGAATGGGTATGTTACGATTGCGATGACGATTGCTCCTTGTTTTTTGGCAATGTCTGCTAGTACTGGTGCGGATCCGGTTCCGGTTCCTCCTCCCATACCAGCTGTTAAGAATACTAAGTCTGCTCCGGAGAATAGTTTTTCTAGTGCGTCTCTTGAAGTATCGGCTGCTTTTTGTCCAACTTCTGGGTATCCACCTGCTCCCATTCCTCTTGTTATTGAAGCTCCGATGAGTACTTTTTTGACTCCTTCGTGAATTGTTTGTAAGTGGAGTTTATCAGTGTTAATTGCTACTAAGTCTGCGCCTTTGATTCCAGCACGGGCAAGTCTGTTGATTGAGTTACAACCACCACCACCTGATCCGACTACCATGATTTTTGGAGTCATGAAAACTTCGTTAGCTGCTGGTTTTCCGTGACCGCTAGCTGATCCGTGTTGTGAAAATCCAGATCCACCGCCGGTTCTAAGGGCGTCTTTTACAATATCTTCCATTTCTTTCAAAATCTCCTCGTATTAACAGTAGGTAATAATTTACACAAAAAAAGTTTGATGTTATTATAGAAAGAAAATTTAAAAACCGTCTCACGCAGTTCAATAGCTATTTAACTGTTACTGTTTAGTTTTCTCTTGCGTTCTTGAGGGCGTTTGTAATTTCGCTTGTTGTTTCGTTTGATGATTTTGCGCCTTGTTTAAAGAAGTTGCTTTGAACGACTACAAATACAAGTACGGCAAGGACTAGTACGCCTGCTATTAGTAGTATGTATTCTAGTGAGCCTTGTCCTTTTTCGTCTCTTAGCATAGTTCTTTTCACTTTGATCATAGTTTGATTTTGTCGCCGATTTTTGGAGAGGTTGCATTGAATCCTTCTTCTTTTAAGTTATTTGCGAATTCTTGTGTGACTTCGTCTTCGCCGTGTACGCAGATTACTTTGCTCGGATTAACTTTGCGCACGTATTCATATAGTTCGGTTTTGCCCGAGTGGGCGGAGAATTCGAAGAGTTCAAAAGCATTAGATACTTCTATTTCTACTTGGGGAATTCGGTTTTTTTGTATTACTTTACTCTCACGTAAAAGTAAGTCTCCGTTTGTCCCTGGAACTTGATAGCCAGTTAGGAATATTTTTCCGGACAATTCGTTTTGTTGCATTTTTTCAATAAAGTGCAACACTGGCCCTGCGTCAAGCATACCTGAAGTGCAAATTATTACGTTACCTTCTTGTAGCGCGTCTTTTTGCATTTCCCTATCTTTAATTACTTTAACACCAGAAAGAGCTTTTCTGAAATCTTTAATGTCACGAATATACTTGGGACTTTCGTAGTAAACGTTGTTCATTTTAGTGCCCATTCCTTGAACGTAAACGTTTCCCGTAATTCCGGCGGAGTGTAAAATTGAAATTATTTCTTGAGTTCGACCTAGTGCAAATGCGGGAATTAAAGCTACTCCGTCTTCTATAGTTTCTTTTACGTCCTTGCAAAATCTTTTTTCTAATTTAACTCTATCTTCTTGTTCTTCATTGGCGTAAGTACTTTCGATTACTAGCGTGTCGATTTGTTTTTCAGGTAAAGCGCAGCCCTCGTGCATTCTGGTTGGAAGTACTTTGAAATCTCCAGTGTAGAGCATTGTTTGATCTTCAAAAGTGCACTGGATTTGACTTGAGCCAATAATGTGACCCGCATCTATTAGTTCGAAGTCTATTTCGCCTATTTTGAATGACTCGTTATAATCAAAAGTAGTAGTTCGTTTGTGAAGTTTGGTAAAATCTGCTTTAGAAAATGGCAACGCGTATCCTTCATTTTGAGCGATTTTTACTACATCATCAAGTAAAATGTCTACTACTGGTACACTTGATTTAGTCATAACCACGTGAGGTGACCCGTGTTTTTGAGTAACCGGCAAAGCGCCGCTGTGGTCAAGATGCGCGTGTGACAATATAACTGCGTCTGGTTTTTTAGCGTATTTAAATTCTGGCAAAAGCCACTTGGAATTATCTTCAGTTGTTTTCATTCCACAGTCTAATAAGACTGTTTTTCCACCTGCATTTAAAGCAAAACAAGACCGGCCGACTTCTCGTGAAGCGCCAAGACAATTCAAATAATTCATAATTATACGTTAATAGTAAATACGCGTAGAGTATTAATTAAAATGCCTAAAAGTAGTAAGTAGGTAGTATCAAATTTTATGAAAGTTAAACAAAAAATCGTAATGACTGGCGCAACTAGTAAATTCGGACGACTAATAGTGCCATTACTAGAAGCGAAATACGACTTAACTTTAATTACTAGAAATAAAGCCAACGCGCTAAGCGTACTTAAAACTAAGTCTAAAATCGTAGAACTTGACTTAGAAAACGCGGCCATAAGTGAATTAGAAAAAGTACTCAAAAACGCGACTTGCGTAGTTAACATCGCAGGATTAGTTGACTTTACCGCTTCAAAAGAAAAACTAACCTCATCTAACGTAACTACTACCAAAAAGCTAGTCAAAGCATGTGAACTAACCAAAGTCAAAAACTTCGTCCACTGCTCAAGCATTGCCATATACAAATTTAGCGGCAACGAAACTGTAACTGAAACCACTACACGTAACCCAAGAAATGACTACGGTAAAAGTAAACTAGAAGGCGAAGAAGCAGTAACTCAAAGTAAACTAAACTGGATATGCTTAAGACCCGGAATTGTCTACGGGCCCCATTTTACTAAAGAAGTAGAAACTCTCGTCAAACTGGCTAAAAATAAAAGACTAAAACTAATAGGAAAAGGAACAAACTACATCCCCCTAGTGTACGAAAGTGATGTAGCACAAGCATTTGCAACCGCAGTAGCTCTACTCGAAAGCGGCAAAGTCAAAAACGAAAGTATTAACCTAATAGGAGATGAAAAAACTCAAAAAGAATGCTTCGAAATACTACTAAAAGAACTAAAAATTGACTACGAGTTAAAATCAATGCCCGTACTCGTCGCGCTAAACGTAGTTAAACTACTCAAAACAATAGGCGCAAGCAAAAGCTTAGACCCCGAAATACTAAAAGTACTCTCACTAGACCGTAAATTTGAAAACAACAAAGCTAAACGCTTACTAAAAATTAAATTTACCCCCGTAGACGAAGGTATAAGAAAAACATTACAAGAGTTTTAGTGCCCGCCAAGCGGATAGGTTAGTTTGTCGATTCCGAATACTTTGATTACAACAAAGAAAATTAGAATTAAGTAAATAAAGTCCAATGGCGGCATCCAGCCTAGCAATACAAGTGAAATACCTGTTACAGTTGAAGCTGTGAAAAATCCATTAACCATATTTTTAATGTAAACACTAATCAGGACCCCTATAGACTAAGGGTCAGTTAATAATCTCTAAATTAAATAAAGAAAATGAAAAAATATAAATGCCACAGTTCAGTGCTTAAACGCCGAATTGAGCACTTCTTTACGACCTAGAACCCCGATGAACTTACCCGCGTCGTCCACTACTACTAATCTACGTAGGTTTAATGATTTCATTAAATGAACCGCGTCACTAACATCTTGATTAGTGCGTACTGACTTTACGCGCGGAGAAAACAAGTCTTTAACTGTAACTTTCTTAAAATCTCCAAGCCTATCCTTGTAAATTTCAATTTTTTGTTTATCTAATTCTTTATTAGCACTAGGCCCGTGAAATCGAACTACCGGGTAATGAACTCCGGCATGTAAGTAAAACTGATTAAAAACAGCCCCGCTAGTTAGAACGCCAACGGCTGCGCCATCTTCAGTAACTAATAGTAAATCCGCGTCATGCTTATGCATTAAGTCCACGGCATGCTCAATAGTAGCACTAGAATCTATAGTAACAACTGGCGCGAATTTTAAACTACTAATTTTTTCCATGATAAGCTTATTGTCCAGTGACAAATTTAAAAGCATCTTCAAAATTACAATCTACGCCTTGCTTTTGGAAAAACTTCACGACATTTTCAACGTCTTTACGTAGAAACTCAATAGCTTTAGGGTGTTCGAGTTTTACTCCTTGGCCCCAGTCTATAAAGTAAGGTAACTTATTGTGATAAACTATGTTAAACTCGTTTAAATCAGCGTGAACTAAGTGAGCGACGTATAACTTTCGAACAAAGTCTATTACCATATTGTAAGTTTCGGTCGGATTATCGATTACAGCGTCTTTGATTAACGGCGATGGCATACCATCCCCACCTAAAAATTCCATTACTACTATATTATCCCAACGTTTGCTAGTTTTTGGGACTAAAACACCTGCTTCTTGAGCGACTTTAAGATTTGAATATTCTTTTCTAGCCCAAATTAATACAAGTGCCCTGTGTCGTTTTTGGCCTGAATAAAAACGTGGGTCTCCATCTACGTATTTTATCATTTCTTTTTTGAATGACGAAGTTTCAAATTTGAATATCTTAACCGCAATCGCGTTACCCTTACCGGAAGTTGCTTTGAATACAATAGCTTCCTTTCCTTGAGCTATGGGGTATTCTAGGCCTTTAATTGTACCTTCGTTTAAAAGTTTGTATAATGAGTCAATTGTTTTCTCGTCGAAAACTTTGCCGGAGATTTTGTTTCGTTCGACTAGCTGTTTGTCTTCTTTTGCTGGTCTTTTTTTCTTACTCCATTGTCTTGCCATTCAGTTAACCTTAGAAGTTTGTGTTAATTAGACCTTTTCTAACCATGTGGCCAATTTGAACGTTAGTGTACCTGTATTCGACGTCTCCTTTTGCGTCTGGTTCAATAGACCATGGGATGATTAAAACGTAATCGCCTTCTCGTACCCAAATTCTCTTTTTTATACTACCAGGTACTCTGCACATACGATCTTTACCATCATTGCAGTGCACAAGCATTCTTGCACCACCGTGCATTTGTATTACTTGACCTAGTACTTCTCCTTTACGGGGAATTCTAATTCTAATTTCTTGAGTTGGGGGAGTAAAAGCCATTTAATTACCTCTTAATTTTTATGAACTTGCGGGGTTCTTAGCGCCACAAGCTTCACAGACTACCATTCTAAATCTACCTTCAGTAGTGAAGTGAGTGTCTGGTTTTCCGCATTGTTTGCAAACTATGTTTCCTTTGCAATACTCTACGAATTTATCGTTTAACATTTTGTTGTTTAGTTTACCGGAAAGCATTAATCTTGTTCCTTGAACTTCTGTTGGCATTGCGAATTCTTTTGAAAGTGATCTTGCTACGTCTTTTGGTTCTCTTCGGATTTTTGCGCAGACGTCTGCAAAGTTTTTGACTACTGTTTTTACTCCTTCTAGAGTTGAATCTAGGACTGGGATTTCGAAACGTTCCCCGGTGCCAGTTTTCTTTTCTGGAAGTTTAGAGTATAAGTCGTTTAGTAACTCGTCGTAATTATTCATAAATAAAACCAAAAATGCTCAAAAACGAGAATTTATTGCTGTTAAGATATAGGCGTTTTGTTGTTTTTAAAACAAGAGGGACAGGCCAATCCCCATTAAAGTTCCAAAAACTAAAGGCGGTAAGGCGGGCCAGTATCCTTTTTTGTTCATTACTACGAATAGTAAAGCCATTCCTGCGCATGCACCTAGCAGTGCAAGTATTACATGCCAAGATAGCCACACGTTTATCGGAGTAGTTATTGAAATGAATTTACCCGGTAGTTTACTGCTTGCAACTATTAACATAGCCGGCATTACAAGGTCCCCCGTGCCAAGTTCGAGTCCGCCTTCTTTTGTTTTAACTTTGATTGAAAATGCCGCTCCTCTTTTTACTAAATCCTTTGCTAACACGACCATGTGTTTTGTGTAAAAAACTGCGATTATATCATAAATTGAAAGTAAAATTGCAAGAATTACGGCCGGAAGTATATCTAAACTAGAACCTAGTAACGCGCCAACTACCCCCGATATTATTAGCAGTAACGGTTGCTGTAATTCAGGTCGGTATATTCTTGCGGCAATGACTAATAACGCAACTACAATTGCTATTAAATCCGTCGTGAAAAGTGTTAAAACTAAGTTTAAAGCGACGAATATTAACAAAAGCTCAAAAAAGAAAAATAACGCGTTGCCTTTGTAAAACTTTAGTACTAACAAAAGTATAACCGCAAACGCGATTACATACCCGAAGAAAAAAAAGCTATTCTGCACACTTCCCGAATCTTTAACCGCAGAAATACTCTGCCCAATAAATTGAAAACCAACAAACAAAGCAATTAACTGCACTAAAAGAAAACGCCAGAGGGTTCCTTGAAAAATTTCGCTTTTAATAATTTTTGAAAACATACTCGAGGAAGAAGGAAGTTATAATATAAAAAACCCACTCGTAAAAACGCGTTTTATTGCTCGTGAATTAGGCGGTGGATTCTGATTTTTGTTGCTGCGATTACTTCTCGAATCATTTTCTTTTCAAGCAGGTGTTTTTCTCGTAGTAAAAGTAATTTGAAATCTAGTAGATGTTTTGTGCGTTGCATTGTTTCAAAAGCTCTCTCGAATTTACCTGCGGGTAATTCGCACTTTGTAAGCTCATGGATTATCAAATGATGCGCATCTTCCCTTGATGGAATTGTAATAAAATGATTATCCGTGTTAAATTCTGCACCTAAATAGTGGGGTTTAAGTAAACTTAGAACTTTGGACTCAGCTCCTTTTTTTATTCTAATATTTACTACCGGACGATAAAGCGTTTCTTGGTCTTCTTCGACTTCATGCTGACCTACTTGAAAGTTTTCAATTAAACTCATTTCATGTAACTGTCCAATAACTCTATGAAATGGCTGTCTTGCAAGAAATGCAAATTCATTTACTTTTTTTGGCGC
>CAZERP010000014.1:0-11427 GCA_964514805.1 Microcaldota archaeon | reverse complement strand
ATGAAATTTACCATGATTCTTTCTTTCTAGCAGATTTTATATAACCAGGTTTTGGTTCGTAGAGATCTCCGACTCTTTTTAGTTCGTCAATATGCTTACGTGCCGTGGCGTCGTCAATTGAAACTTCTGAAGCCTTCTTTACGACATCGTCAATATCAACCAAATCAAATTCCTTCTCTAATGATTGTATTATTGAGAGTAGTGAACGAACTTTATCTATTTTACTCTTAGGCTGACCAATCGTAATAATATCACTATCAATCAAACCAGTCTCCTTATCCGTAAAGACATCTCTTAAAACGAACTCAGAAAGAGCAACTGCCTTCTCTGCATCAGCAAGTTCTACCCGTTCAGATAATCTTAGCTTAGCACTAGCTTCTGAAAGGCGAATTATACCTTCAATTTGTCTTGCAGTTACGGGAAATGTATTATTCTTTTTACCCATTTGTCTTAATTCTAAGTAGTAAGTTTTGACTTTTTCTACTGCTTCATTTGTAAGTATAGGAAAAACACTCCTACGAGCATAAGCTATGTACTTCCTAAGTAACTCAGGAGTAACTTCAGGTAAAATCGCGCTATCATCTGCCGGTTTTAACTTTTGCGCGGCAATCGTGTGCCCAAGAAGAATATGCTCAGCCATCCTGCGATCTCTACTTTCTTCTATAGTATCTTTAATTGTAAAAATCAAGTCAAAACGAGAAAGCAACGTAGGCGGAATTTCGAACTGAGTAGCAGGCGGCGCATTAGGATCAAATCTACCAAACTTAGGGTTAGCTGCGGCAAGAACTGCAGTTCGACTAGTAAAAGTAGTTACAATACCTGCTTTAGCAATGGAAATTTTTTGCTGTTCCATAGCTTCGTGGAGCGCAGATCGATCTTCTTTTTCCATCTTATCGAATTCATCGATACCAATAATACCACCAGACGCAAGTACCATAGCTCCTGCTTTCAAAATCCAACCGCCTCCAATTTCATCCTTTTCAGCACTGGCAGTAAGACCTACTCCAGACGCTCCTTTTCCACTGGTGAAAATAGCTTTAGGCGCAAGACGCATAATGTATTGTATAATTGAAGATTTGGCAGTACCAGGATCTCCGACTAGTAAAGTGTGAATGTCGCTTCTGATTCTTTGACCATCGGGCAATACTTTACCGGGGGTTCCGCCAAATAATTGCAAAGCGATTGCTTGTTTCATTTCTTGATATCCGTAAATTGAAGGCGCGATACTTTGTGAAATTAACTCATGTACGTTTGGTTTAGCTGCTAGTTCTCTGATTTGTTTTTCTTCTTCAGGTGTAATTTCTAACATTTCAAACTCTTGTTGCATTTTGTAGATGTGTATTACATCTAGAAATTTGTTGTATACACTGCTTCTGCCTTTTCCATCCTTATTGGGTTTTAAACGTAAGATAGCAGAGATGACTAGTTTTTCTCCAGGGTTAACCATATTAGTTAGGTCATCTTCCATCCACGCATCAACGTGCACAGTTGGACTTCCTCCAGTCATGCGCTCTACTAATTCTTGCATTCTTGCTCTTTGGAGGTTTACGAATTCGCTTTTTTCTTCAAGTAATCTAAACTTATTTCTACTGCATTTACAAATTGGAGGCGCTTTTAGAGGTTCTACTTTTGAAGTAGTTAATTTTGTAATAGACCAGCAGTGTTCGCATTCCCATACGGAAACTTTCATTATAGGATAAATATCCGTGACCCAGGAAGTGACTCCTTCTACTTTGATTAGTTTATCTAAACTTGCCGCGCCTAGGTCTTGAACTCGTACGAGTGAAACATCAGGTAAATTAAAAACTCTAAAGTGAGGCTTGTACGCTTGAGTAGTTACGATAGACTGAGGATTTAAACTTGCAAGGATTTTTTCTGCCGCTTCAATAAAACCATCTGGACTTGCAAGTAGCTCATCTGCTAACATCGGGTTAAACTTACTTAACTCGACGAAATCCACTTCAAGGCTCTTCTTTTGAGGATAATGAGCAGCTAAGTCATTTACTTCATTAGACTTATTTACAGATAGAAACTCTTGCAAAGTAGTGTAATGCTCTTGCGAAAGCTTACTTCTAACCGGCTCCGTAGTAATTTCCATAGTTTTTAGATTAACATCTACTCATTTAGTTTTTAAATCAATTTTCGAGAATACTGGAAGTTAGGGGGCACTCTAAAGTTTATAAACCAAAACCAGACCCCTGCGTTCCGGTGAGGTTCGTCTTTTTAATTTATGTCAACCTAAATTATTTTAGCCCAAGCGCCTCTGATTTAACGGCGTTTTTTGCGGGCGTGTACAACTAGGTGAAATAAAAGAAAATGGATGAGCTCAAAGCATACAATAAGAAAGAATTAGAATCCCTCGTAAGAAGTTTTTGGGAAAAAGAACAAATTCCTCAAGGAATTGAAAAAGCTCGTCTAGGAAAGAAGAGATTCTTCTTATTAGATGGACCACCTTATACTAATAATCAAGCTCACGTTGGCCACGTTAAAACCACCACGATGAAAGACATCTGGTCAAGATATTACATGTCCCTAGGTTACAATCCATGGTATCAACCTGGATTTGACTGCCACGGACTTCCAACCGAAGTTATGGTTGAAAAAGAACTAGGAATAGTTGACAAAAGCGAAATCGAAACAAAATTCGGAATAGAAACATTCGACAAAAAATGCTTAGAAAAAGCTCAAAACACTGAAAAAGCCTGGATTGACTACTACAAACAACTCGGCGCATGGAGAGGCTACTACAAGCCGTACTTTACATTCGAAGCCGGCTATATAGAAAGTGGCTGGTGGGCATTCAAAAAGATTCACGAAAATGGACTCTTAGTACAAGGAGATAAATCAATTCACTGGTGCGCAAGGTGCGAAACTAGCCTTTCTGGATACGAAGTAAGCGACTCATACAAAGACTTACCTTCGCCATCAATATACGTGAAGTTTAAAGTCAAAGGAACTAAAAACGAGTACCTACTCGTATGGACTACAACTCCCTGGACGTTACCTGCAAACGTTGCAGTCGCAGTACACCCGGATGAAGAATACGTAAAAGCAGAACACAACGCGGAAACGTTAATACTTGCTAAGAAAAGACTCGAAGCACTAGAAGCAGAATTAAAAGTTAAATTCAAAGTCAAATCAAGCCTAAAGGGTAGCGAACTAGATGGAGTCGAATACGAGCCACTACTTTCAGACATGGAAAGTCAAAAGTCAATCAAAGGCGCTAAAGCACACCGAGTATACATGTCACTAAAATTAATAGCCAATAAAAAATATACGAAAAAACTAGGCGCAGTTGGAAACCAACAAGCAGAAGAAGTCGCCGAATTCGTAACAATGGACTCAGGAAGCGGAATGGTACACACCGCGCCAGGCCACGGTCAAACAGACAACCTCTTCGGCAAACACTACGGCCTACCTGTACTAAACCCAGTTGACGAGAAAGGTAAATTTGATGAAACCGTAACCGGATTTACCGGCAAATTTGTACTTAAAGCAAACAAACTAATAATCGAAAAACTAGACTCAGAAGGCAAACTACTATATCACAGCGACTTTACACACAGAGCCGCCGTATGTTGGAGATGCAAAACACCATTAATCTTTAGAAGCTGTCCTCAATGGTACTTAAAAGTTGACCCAATAAAAGAAAAAATACTAAAAGAAAACGAAAATGTCAACTGGATGCCTGACTTTGGAGGAAGTAAATTTCACAACTGGATAGCAGACAGAGAAGACTGGTGCTTATCTCAACAAAGATACTGGGGAATTCCAATGCCAATATGGAAGTGCACCAAATGCAGCGACTTAACTTTCATTGGCTCAAGAAAGGAACTCATTGAAAAAAGTAAAGACAAACTCTCAATGAAAGACCTAGACGACCTCCACAGACACACAGTAGACAAAATTACACTCAAATGCAGTACATGCAACGGCGATAGCCGCAGAATTAGAGACATTTTTACAGTATGGTATGATTCTGGAATCGCGCCATGGGCTTCCTTGCATTATCCTTTTGAAAACAAGGACGTTTTTGAGTCAATGTTTCCAATGGACATAATAGTAGAATCACAAGACCAAATCAGAGGTTGGTTTGACTCACTTATGCTTTGTTCAATGGCAACGTTTGGCAAAGCACCCTACAAGTCAGTAGGCCTTATGGGTTGGCTACTAGACGAGAAAGGAGAAAAAATGAGCAAGTCACTAGGTAATGTTACTTGGGCAGCTGAAGGAATTGACAAACTAGGCGCAGATTCAATACGTCTATACTATTGTAGTGAAATCGCGCCATGGGAAACTCAAAAGTTTTCACTTCAACAAGCAACTCGTCTAACTGGCAGCTTGACAACTTTGTGGAACGTACATACTTTTCTAAAAACATACGGACAAAACCACAAACTAGTAGAACCAAGTAAGACTAAACTAAACCCTGAAGACGCGTGGGTAATTTCTAGATTAAACTCTACTGCGCAACTATATCACGAGAAGATGAAAGTTTTTGCTTTCCACGAAGCAGGTAGAGCGCTAAACGAATTCATACTAAACGACTTCTCACGTATGTACGTTAAGCTCGTAAGAGATCGTCTCGGAGATGCAGACCAAGCATGCGAAAACACTATTCGATACTGCCTAATCAACGTAGTTAAACTTCTAGCGCCAATGTGCCCATTCGTAAGCGAATATCTATACCAACAACTAAAAAGTAGCTGCCACGAAACAGCTAAATCAGTCCACTTCGCACTAACAATGGAACCACAACCCGCATTAATCAACGCGGAATTAGAAGAAATGTTCAACGTAACGAATGAAGTTAGTGAAGCAGTAAACAGCGCCCGCCAAGAAGCTAAAATTAAACTTAGATGGCCAGTTGCAAACGTGTATTTAGTAGGCGCTCACCAAGCGACAGTAGACACATTAAAGCCAATTCTTTGTAGTCTAACTAACAGCGAAAACGTCGAGTATAAGACAAACGAACCTAAGGGCAGTTTTGTAACCCGCGAACTTAAAGGATACAAAGTACTACTCGACACTCACCGCAGTAAAGAGCTTAAAGACAAAGCTACTTACCGCGAAGTTACTCGCGCAGTTCAAGCATTACGCAAAGAACAAAAACTCGTCGTAAGTGACGTAATTGAACTAACTTTAGACGCTAGCGAAGCTACAGCTAAAATGCTAAAATCACACGAAAAAGAGCTTAAAGCAGACGTAGGCGCTAAAGTAGTGAAATTCGTAAAACTAGATGATAAAGCCACTACATTAGAACTTGAAGAAGATAAAGTAAAACTACAAGTAACCAAAGTATAAAATGTAAAGTTTAGTTCTTTCCACTTTTTTCCTATTTTTAAATAATTAGAAAACTTTTTGAAAAAAGTGAAAAATGAAAAAAAAGAGAAGTGGTTTTTAAGCTGTTTGTGGAGCTTCTTTTGATTTTTGGTGTTTGACTACTACACCAACTTCTCCTGCTAGTTTGTTGAATTCCATCTTGGATTCCATTTTGAGTCCCATTTCACGAAGTTTGTTTTTGTTATTTGTGAAATCTACTGTGAAAACGCCTGGGAATTGTGTTACTATTTGTTTTGCAATTCTGCGTAAATGTGTTCCTTTTACTCTGCCCATTAAATTTAATACACCGTTTTTATTGAAATTTTCGACTAAAAATTAGTTAAAAAATATCTTTTTGTAACATATTAGTAGGGAGTTAAGTTATTAAAAATGATCGCTCCGACTACTTAACGGGGATATATAAGCAAAATGAAATTAAAAACACTACTTTTAGCCACACTTCTAATCATAACTAGTTTAGCCGCAGCAGCAATACCAATAAACTTAGGCAATGCAAATCCGGCAAATCCAATAAGGCTACCAAGCACATTTACGTTAACGCCACTACAACCAAATCTAAACGTTAACTATCTTGCTAGTTCACACGCGTTCTACTCAAACGACGGCAGCTGCAGATATGAAGTCAAAACAACCTTGCGTGCATATCAAATCAGCGCACAAGATAGTAGCTATCTAGAGTCAACCCTGAATTACTCTACGCCCCTACAAAGAGATACTTGCTTATCCGCATTACTAACTGCAATTAGAACCGGAGCCAAACCCAACGGAGGAGCACACAACGAATGCAGATTTGACTACAGATCACACAACCAAATAGCATTCACTACATTCCCAGCTAATACTGACGTATGCAGTGGCGCTTTTAACGGCCGCAACTTAACCGTAGAGCCAATGCCAAGACAACCACAAGCCAACGTATTACCAGCTAACTCACAAGAAACAATAAAAGCAAAACTAACAGTTCTATATCCTTATGTTACTTTAGTAAACCCCCCTGGTTGCTTTGCAGCAATTAGTTCAAATGGAGTAATCAAATATGTCAATGCAACAACTGGAGCAGCTTGTCAATCAGCCGTAACTACAACTGATGCGCTTAACGCGCTTCAAAGAGACGGCGTATCAGTTACACTAGGTCCCGTTTTAGGCTGTTTTATAATCGGTAGTGGACAAAACGCAGTCGAGATTGGAAACTGTAACATTGTAACTAATGACGTATCACCTTTTGGTCCAAGTATTGACAAAATCAAAATGAACGTAAGTCAAACTAACATAAGCATCTACTTTGGAACCGACATGCCAACTAACTACACCCTACAAGTAAGAGAAGCAAACCTTGCAGGAATAGGCTCATTAGTACAAACGTTAGATAGCAGCGCGCAAAGTTACACACATGATGTTTTAATAGAAAACTTAAAACCAAACCAAATGTATCAACTAGTAATAAACGCGTGCACGGATGTTGAAGCAACTAAAAGTTGTGTAACTAGACAAATCACCACAACTACGCTACAAATAGGAGACAGTCCAGATGGATTCCCGGTATTCGGTGACTTAGTTATAAAACCAGTATTAAATGAAATTTTAGTATCATGGAACACTAACACTCCCACAAACTATAGTATACTAGTGGTAAATTCAAGTGAAGATGTAGTAAAAGAAGAATCAAGCAGCACATATTCACAAAGACGCGCAGTAAACGTTCGAGGCTTAAGTTTCGGAACTACCTACACTGTATATGTAACCGTTTGCACTCAAGCAGGAAGATGCACTACTGAACAAAGACAAGTTAGCACAATCAACCGCAATCTTAACGTACCGCCAATTCAACTAGTACGCTTCAGCAACGTTCAACTCATAACCAGCAACACAAGCGCGGTAATAAGTTGGGATACTAACTTTAACACAAACACTACCTTACTTGCGTTCAACTACTCAAACGAAGACCTAACTCACTACTTAGTTGATATAAGATTCGTACAAAACCACACATTCACATTAAGTAACTTAAAAGCAGGCGCCAAGTACAAATTTGGAGTCAAAGCATGCACTGCAAACAACACATGTGTAACTATGACAAGAGCATTTACTGCAAGCGTTGATGGCAACCAAAGCGTTGAAAACCCATACATTAACTTCTCAATACTACCTAACCAAACAACAGAACAAGAAATTCCACCTTCATCAAATGGCGGAAGCAGTAGTGATACAGTAAGTTCATCTAGTCATGGAAGAGGAAGATCTATATTCTTAAAATATGGTTGTGAATTTGAATTCAACGCACAAGGAACCCTTGGAAACTGCACCAACACTACCGCAGCTAACGTCACCAATCAATCTACACCAATAACTGGACTAGTAGTAGCTAAAGCTGTAAACACATCAAGCAATCAAACGACAGATGCAGCTGATTTGCAGCCAAAAGGCGAAACTGAAAACAACAGTTTAATTGATCTTGCAATTGCTGCATTAATTCTCTTATTAATTGCACTTGTCATCATAAGCACAGCCGCGTACATTTTATACAAACAAAAGAAAGACAGCGACGCAGTTCAAACAGCTAGCGTTCCAGTAGCTCAAGACGCAGCATCTGTAGAACAACCTGCGCCAGCTGCAGATAAACTTGCGAGTATAAAAGAAGAAGTACACGAACCTGCGCCGGAAGCTGCAACTAAAGCAAAGAAGTAAAACTTTTTTTCCCTCTTTTTTTTAAAACTCGTAAGTTTTGCCTTTTTCTAAAACTTCTACTTTTATATCATAATTTACTAGTGCCATTGAAGCTATGTTTACATTAGCTTTTAGTCCGTTTTCGTTTAAGCGCGCGTCGTGTACTGCAAAGCAAGTTTTTGGTTTAATTTTGGAAACGTAATTAATTGCATCTCCTAGTTTTAGCCATGGCGCTTCTATTGGTAAAGCTAAAATGTCAACTTTTTCATCAGGTACGGTTAGAAAATCACCAGGGTAAAAGAATTTACTTGCAATTAGGTATCCTGTGTTGTCTACGCATTTTATTGACTCGTGTATTTGCGCGTGATGTTCGCCTATTGCTTGTATTTTTACTCCTTTGAATTCTTCACTTTGACCATGAAGTAGTAATTTGAATTGAATGTTTTTACTAGCTAGTAATTTACCTACGCCTGCATTAGTTCTGATTTGAACTTTAGGATTATTAGCGAGTAGTTTAGAAAGAGAATCTAAGTTTACGTGATCTGAGTGTTCATGAGTGTACAAAATTACATCTAAATTGATTAGATTTTCAAAGCCACTTGAATAACTACCCGGATCGATTAAGATTCTAGCTTTTTTTTCTTCTACTAATAGACATGAATGTCCGAATTTTGTAATTTTCATAATAAATACACCCAACCTGGTTGCCACGCTTTTGGCGTTTGATTTCGCCAATCACTTTCAATTGCTTCGTTCCATGTTTTTTTGTTTACAATTACTTCTAGTGCGAGTTGTGGCGCTTGATGTGCCATTCCCGCCACTCTTTTACCTGCGTAATTTTCTTTAAGAAATTGAACGAAGCTTCGCATTCTTTTCTCTACCTCTTTATAGGATTCTCCTTGCGAATATGGCTTGTCTATGTGTGGTTTCATTTCGCCTCGTTCTTCTTCTTTAGCGCCGTTAAACTCACCGTAATTACACTCACGAAGCCGATCATCTAGAATAATTGAAACGTCACTATTTTCAAACGCCATTTCCGCAGTATCAACCGCCCGCTTCAAATCACTACAAAAAACTACATCAAAACTATTAACGTCAATTAGATTCGCAAGCTCTTTTGCTTGGCGAATGCCTACAACTGAAAGTTCGCCCGGACTCCAACCAGTACACCTACCACTTTCATTATCAACAGTAGTACCATGAACAAAATAAACCAACTCAACTTTTTTCATATTACCCTACCGCATTTACCGAATTACACTTTGAATAGTTATTATTTTTGAATTTTACGTAACTTTAGTGATACTATATTATCTAGCCAGTATAAGTGACTTGGATCTTGGACCGAATGCCCTGAGTTTTCTTTAAAAAAAGGAAAAACTACAACCGAATGATTTTTACGTAATTTATTAGATTTGATTGCCGTGCCTAAGCCAGCGACGATTTCAGGCGACATTGTCGCGAAATTAACGCCACCATATTGTGCACCGGCATTTCTGTCCTTAAAATCATATACATTTAATCTATGTATTGGAGCAGTTAAACCTGTACTATATTTATTATTCCAAATATGAACCTGCCGCTCTGCCCCCGCCCCTTCAACTGTAAGGACATAATTTGCACTTGGATGTGCGCCTTTAACTTCGATAGCTAATGACTCAGGGAGAGTATGTAGATCAACCGAATGCACAGGTAAGTTATTTTTTTCACTTAAAATGGGCCGAGGCAATTTATTAGGCTGCCAGGGTAATTGTAATCCGAGTGAGACCGGCGGTTGTGATTTAGACCTAGTTAAGCCGATTGCGTTTAAAATTCTGCGAAAAACCATACGATTCACGTGTGAGTTATTTTAACTTGTTTTCTTTTGATTATTATTAGTAGTACGAATAGTGTATTTACGATTACGGTATATATTGGATATAGTGCGGTTGTTAGGTTGAATGTTGATAGTACGAAAAGGCTTAGGAAGAATTTCAAGGCGCCGGTTGCGAATATGAATGGATTTTCTTCAAAAGGTTTATTGTAAGCTTTTCTGATGTTTGGAACTAACGCTATGAAGTCAATCAAACAAACTAACACTACGGAAATCATCGGGTCTTTAAGATAAGCCCAAAGCACAATTGAAAAAAGCGCGCCGATAAGACAAATCCAGTCAAGAAGAGGAAAAGTTACCCGTTCAAACTTAAGCGCAAGCACGGAAATTGTAAAACATGCAAGTGCAGTCAAGCCAGTAATCCAAGCTCCAAACCCTGCATTTTCCGCAAACTGCGCGGCAGCAACAATAGCAGTTAAAACTCCCCACACAAACCAACTAAAAGCATGCGGCTTAGTTTTACCACTCAAAATACCTCTAAAGTATACTGCGTAGCCAATAAAAGAAACTAAAACCGCAACGGCGCTAATAGCAAAAGAGTTCATTAAAATAAACTAGGGACTAGACGTTTAAATATTGAAAAGAAAAAGTAGCCCCGAGCGGATTCGAACCGCTGTCAATGGATTCAAAGTCCACTATCCTTGACCACTAGACGACGGGGCTACGTAGATTAGTTGAGAAAGAATCTTGGAATTGTTAGACTTTGACTAAAAATAATTAGGTTGCGTTTTTTAGTAATATAAATCTGGGCAGTTTAGCTTTTTAAAACATTTGAATAACCCGATTTTAGTAGTGGTTTAAATTTAGCTTAAATGTAATAAAATACGACTAAAAATGGATTTTTTTAAAGTTACTTTAAAAGTAATGGAACGAGAAGCGACATTAAACATATTAGTACTCGTACTTTCGGTCGCCGCTTTTGTTATATTTGCACTTGCAACTGGACAATTAGAAAACCTAGATATAAGCGCGCTAATTACAACTCTTGTACTGTTCGTATTAATTCCATTTATACTATTTCACATCGCGTACAGTTTAGCCGCATCATGGATTTACTACACCTTATCTAACCGAGCGCAGTTTAACACCGACTCACCTTCTAGTATGGCAGTTATGAAAGCTAGATTGATTAGAACTTTTACGGAAAGAAAAACAGACATTACTATACTCGAACCGCCTTCTTTTCCAATTGAAAAAATAGTACTAAGCATAGTACAACCCAAAGGAACCCCAACTATCATTTATGCTAATACGCCATTTATCGCAATTGGAACTTACGGAAACGAACAAACAAGAGTATCAATATACACCGAAGATACCCTAGAAGGAAGAACGCTAGGTAAAAACCTAGAAACAACCCTCAAACACCACTAGGTAAATCAAACATGGAAGCTAAACCAAAATGGAATACAATCGTATATCCTCATAACACATTTCATAGTTTAGACGTTCCGGGCCAGTCGCTACAATTACGCGTACCTACTAGCCAGCATGGCGCAGTTTCAATTGGACTATCATTTTTACACCCCATGACGGAAAAAGATGGC
>CAZERP010000013.1:0-24525 GCA_964514805.1 Microcaldota archaeon | reverse complement strand
CAATCCGATATTAAAAAACACGTATTTGCACAAGTCGGTAACGATGGTCCAAAATATCGTGCCATAATTAAATTCTTGGACTCACATGGGCTAATAATTCAACATAAAGTTGGATCAGATGCGCCATTAAGTTTAAGCTTAAACGAAAACGACAAATCAGAAGTAGGAAAAGCAATAGCATCTGAAGTTAAACGTTTTATGTTTGAAGTGCGAAAATAAAAAGAATTAGTAGTGGACCCGGTGCGATTTGAACGCACGACCGCTCGATTATCAGTCGAGTGCTCCAACCAGGCTAAGCTACGGGTCCGATCCTTTTTCTTTTCTTTAAACCTTAGCTTGGACTAGTTCTTTTAAAGGAAAAGAAAAAGCCTCGATGGAAAAAGAAAAGAAATTACATTAAAGAATTAGTTTTTTGATATAATTTTAGTGTTTGTAATTGTTTTTAAGCCCTTTGTTTCAATACTAATAACGACATGAAATTACATCACATCGCCCTTACGGTCAACGACTTAAAAACATCAATCCAATACTATCAAAACTACTTCAACTTTGAACTAATAAAAGAATTCGAAAAGAAGGAATTAAACGGCAAAGGCGCCTTACTAAAATTAGACGAAATCCATTTAGAACTCTGGCAATTCGTAAGTTCAAAAACTTCTCCTGACTTAAATGAGCTTCAAGTTATTGGAATTAGGCACATAGCATTCCAAGTAGACGACTGCGAAAAAGAAGTCAAAAGACTAACCAAATTAGGTTTGATATTTAGTGAAATAAAACCAGGCGCGAGCTGCGCAAAATACGCATTCACAAAAGACCCAAACGGAATACCAATAGAATTGTATCAAAAATAAAAAAAATAAGAAAAGTGGAAAAAAAGCGGGTTTTAAAGTCCTGCTTGTTTTCTTAACGCGGCTGCTTTGTCTGTTTTTTCCCAGGTAAATTCCGGTTCACTTCTACCAAAATGTCCATAGCTAGCGGTTTTCGCGTAAATTGGGCGTCTTAAGTTCAATTCTTTAATTAAAAGACCGGGTCTAAAGTCAAAATTATTCTTAACGAGTTCACGAAGTTTATCTTCAGAAACTACGCCCGTTCCAAAAGTTGAAATTAACACTGATACGGGGTGTGCTACTCCAATTGCGTATGCTACTTGAACTTCGCATCTTTTAGCAAGGCCCGCAGCTACAATATTCTTAGCAACATAGCGAGCGTAGTAACTTGCTGAACGATCAACTTTTGACGGATCCTTACCTGAAAACGCTCCGCCTCCGTGAGCGCCCATACCACCATACGTGTCAACTATAATTTTGCGCCCTGTAAGTCCAGAGTCTCCGTGAGGGCCTCCGATTACGAAACGACCGGTAGGATTAATGTGATAAATAGTCTTGCTATCTAACCATTTGCCACAAACCGGCTTTACGACTAGTTCAATAACATCTTTGCGAATTTGTTCTTGAGTGACATCTTCATCATGTTGAGTACTAACAACTACCGTATCAACTCTTACAGGGGTTGCGTCGTGGTATTCAACAGTAACTTGACTCTTACCATCTGGTCGAAGATAAGTTAATTTGCCGCTCTTGCGAACTTCAGCAAGTTTTTGAGTAATTTTATGTGCGAGTAATACTGGTAGTGGCATTAGCTCTGGAGTTTCGTCTGACGCGTAGCCAAACATTAATCCTTGATCTCCAGCGCCTTGGTCTTCTATTTTTTGTTTTACTACTCCCATTGCGATATCGGGACTTTGCTCATGAATGGCATTAATGATACCACATGAATTGTAGTCGAATTGATATTCTCCTTTAGTGTACCCGATTTTCTTGATTGTTTCGCGTACTGTTTTTTGAATGTCAACGTACGCTTCGCTTGTAACTTCTCCGAATACGAATACGAGTCCAGTTGTAACGCTTGTTTCTACTGCTACTCTTGAATTAGGATCTTGCTTGAAAAACTCATCAAGAATCGAATCACTGATCTGGTCACAAATTTTATCTGGGTGACCTTCGGTTACCGATTCACTAGTGAATAGATACTTTCCATTTCTCATATTTTTTCGTTTCCTCGTATAATTAGTTAACTAATTGTAATATTCAAGCTTTATATACTATAGTGAGCATATTATTCTTATAAGAATAATCATGAATTTTCCTACTTTAGATACAATAAAAATAAAACGCAAAAGAATTGGCTTAACCCAAAAACAATTAGCCGTAGCTTCGCAAGTATCGCAATCGTTAATTGCTAAGATTGAATTCGGTTCAGTTGAACCATCTTACTCGATAGCTACGCGTATTTTTCAAGCGCTCGAAGAAACAGAAATGAAAAGCAGCAAAACTGCCAGGGATGTATTAAACGTTAAAGTAGTCAGCGTAAAACCTACTGACTCAATTCTAGTTGCTATTCGTGAAATGAAAAGACTAGAAATCTCGCAATTACCCGTAATACAAAAGGAAGCCATAGTTGGCGTAGTTTCGGAAACAGACGTGTTAACTGCTTTAACTGAAAGTAAAAAAGAGGCCAGCGCGGTACGCGTAGAGGAAATAATGAAAGAAACTCCGCCAGTAGTTTCAATTTCAACACCAATAAACGCAATCACGCCACTACTAGCACACTCTCAAATAGTAATCGTACAAGAAATGGGAAAACTCAAAGGAGTAATAACCAAAAGCGACCTACTTACAGCGCTTTCTCACTAAATTTTTTTAAACGTTTCGCGATTCATTATTAAACTGCCGCTACGAAATGTATTTTTGAACTCAAAAAATTGAAAGCAATTCTCATTTTAAAGGACGGGACAATAATTCACGGAAGTGGTTTTGGCGCTCGTGCAACTAACGTCGGCGAACTTGTATTTACAACTTCAATGATCGGATACCAAGAAGCTTTAACTGACCCTAGTTATGCCGGTCAAATTCTACTAATGACTTACCCCTTAATAGGTAACTATGGCGTAGATGAGACAAGCTTTGAATCAAACAACATACAAGTAGAAGGATTTGCAGTAAACTCACTAAGTCACAACACATCACATCGTAATTCAATTCAGAACATAGACTCTTTTCTAAAAAACGCAGGTAAACCAGGAATCGCAGACATTGATACTAGATTTCTAACGCGCAAACTACGAAACGGCGGCGTAACCAACGCAGTGATCTCAACTTACGAAGATTCAATTAGTACAAAAGAACTATTTGATAAGTTAAATTATGATTACGAAAATATAGACTTCGTACGCAAAGTCACTACCAAAGAACCACAAACATTTGGCGAAGGAAAAAAACACGTAGTTCTAATCGACTACGGAGTAAAACAAAACATTGTACGCGAATTAAACAAAAGAAACATCAAAGTAACAGTAGTACCAAGCTGGTACTCGGCTAGTCAAATTAAAGCGCTCGAACCAAATGGAATACTACTATCAAACGGGCCAGGTAACCCAGCAGTACTAAACGACGCGCACAAAACAATACGTGAATTAAGCGACTTACCAATATTTGGAATATGCCTAGGGCACCAACTAATCGCACACGCATTCGGCGGAGATACGTATAAATTAAAATTCGGCCACCGAGGCTGCAACCACCCCATACTCGAAACAAGTACAAAAAGAGTAATTATCACGACACAAAATCACGGCTTTGCAGTAAACCCAAACAAAACACCTCAAGGCTTTAACGTCACGCACTTGAACTTAAACGACAATAGCATAGAAGGAATAGCACACGAATCCAAACCAATCTTCTCCGTACAATTTCACCCGGAAAGCACACCCGGGCCACAAGACGCTTTATATCTTTTTGATAAATTTACCTCCAACTTGTAAGGATGCGATTCATATGAAAAAAAACTTCAAAAAAGCACTCGTAATCGGATCCGGGCCAATAGTAATCGGCCAATCTGCCGAATTTGACTACTCTGGAACTCAAGCTTGTCGTGCGCTTCGCGAAGAAGGAATAGAAGTAGTACTCGTAAATTCAAACCCTGCAACTATTCAAACCGATGAAATAACCGCGGACAAAATCTACATCGAACCACTAACCCTAGAAGTTTTAACCAAAATAATCGAAAAAGAAAAACCAGACGGCATCCTAGCTACAGTAGGAGGTCAAACTGCGCTAAATCTCGCCAAAGAACTATACGTAGACGGAGTACTAGAAAAAAACAACGTCGAATTCATGGGAACCAACGCAGCTGCAATAGAACGCGCAGAAAACAGAGAAGAGTTTAACAAAACAATGCAACAAATCAGCGTTCCAATACTACCAGGAGAAACCGTAAATACAATTGAAGCAGCCAAGGAATTCGCAAACAAAATAGGATATCCCGTAATAATACGCCCTTCATTTACACTTGGAGGAAGCGGCGCAGGAATAGCAAACAACGAACTAGAACTAACATCAACACTTGAACTAGCCTTTCGCTTATCTACAATCCACGAAGCACTAATAGAAAAAAGCATCACCGGCTGGGGAGAATTCGAATACGAAGTAATCCGCGACGAAAAATCCAACTCAATAATAGTCTGCACTATGGAAAACATAGACCCAATGGGAGTGCACACTGGCGAAAGTATAGTCGTTGCTCCAACGCAAACACTAAATGACTTTGACCATCAAAGATTTCGAAACGCGGCCATAAAAATCGTAAACGCAATAGGAGTAAAAGGCGGCTGCAACGTACAATTCGCATTGAACTACAAAACCGGAGAATACGTAGTAATAGAAGTAAACCCAAGACTATCTAGGTCATCTGCTCTTGCAAGCAAAGCAACGGGATATCCAATCGCAAGAGTCGCAACTAAAATCGCACTAGGATATGAACTGCACGAAATTACTAATGCAATTACTGGAACAAATGCTGCATTTGAACCAGCGCTAGATTATATCGTAACAAAAATTCCCAGATGGCCATTTGACAAATTCCCCCTTTCTAATCGTAACCTGGGGCCTCAAATGAAATCAACTGGAGAAACAATGGCAATCGGTAAAACATTTGAAGAATCGCTGCAAAAAGCAATTCGCGGACTTGAAATCAAAAACCCAACTGGACAAAACTTCAACTACAACTTGCACTTACAACCTGCAACGGATATGCGAATATTTGCATTACTTGATGCTTTTAGAAACGGAGAAACAATTGAAGAAATTTACGACGCTACAAAAATAAACACGTGGTTTTTGGAAAAAATAAAAAACATAACAACAATGGAACAAACTCTACGAAACCAAAACACATCCGTAGTTTTAATAAAAGAAGCTAAAAAAATGGGCTTTACTGATTTACAAATAGCAAAGCTTACTAGTAAAACAGAAGAAGAAATACGCAAATACCGAATTGAAAACAAAATTCTACCGACATATAAAACAGTAGATAGCTGCGCAGGAGAATTCAACGCGCTAACACCTTACTATTACTCAACTTATGAGTATGAAAACGAAGCAACCGAACTAGAAGGACAAAAAGTCGTAATCATAGGAAGCGGCCCAATTAGAATAGGACAAGGAATCGAATTCGACTACTGCTGCTGCCACGCGTCATTTGCCTTAAAAGAAATGGGCTACAAATCAATAGTCATAAACAACAACCCAGAAACAGTATCAACCGACTTCGACACATCAGACCGGCTGTACTTCGAACCTTTAACATTTGAAGACGTGATGAATGTAATAGAAAACGAAAAACCACTCGGAGTAATACTACAACTCGGTGGTCAAACTTCAATCAACCTAGCCAAACAACTAACACAAGCCGGCGTAAAAATACTAGGAACACAACTAAAAGGAATAACAATAGCTGAAGACAGGGAGCAATTCCGTCAACTGCTAAAAGAACTTGACATACCTCAACCCGCAAACGCAACTGCAACAACTAAAGAAGAAGCAATACAAGCGGCAAACCAAATAACCTATCCAGTAGTAGTACGGCCATCTTGGGTAATTGCCGGACGCGGAATGCAAATACTAACCAACCAAAAAGAACTACTCACATACCTAGAAACTGCAGAAGACATCTCACAAGACAAACCGTTACTAATAGACAAATACCTAGAAAACGCCATAGAATGTGAAGTCGACGCAATCGACGACGGAGAAACACTACTAATCGGCGCCATCCAAGAACACATAGAACCAGCAGGCATACACTCAGGAGACGCAAACATCGTAATACCAACAATAAACCTATCACAAAAACACTTACAAACAATAGAAGACTACACGAAGAAAATTTCGCGCGCGATAAACAACATTGGACTTCTAAACATACAACTAGTAATACAAAACGACACCGTGTACTTACTTGAAGCCAACCCAAGAGCATCACGCACAGTACCCTTCGTTAGCAAAACTTACAAAATGCCACTAGTAAAAATCGCGACAAACGTCTTACTCGGCAAAAAAATAAAAGACATGCAAATACAACGCAAAATGCTTAACGGCTATAGCGTAAAAGGAGTAGTATTTCCATTCCTCAAACTCAAAGGAACCGACTCCAAACTAGGGCCCGAAATGCGTTCAACTGGAGAAACAATGGCAATCGCCTCAAACTTCGAAACCGCATTCTACAAATCACTACTCGCAGCAGGAATCAAACACCAAAAAGGAAAAGCCCTCATAAGCATATGCGACGACGACAAAAAACACTCTAGTATACTAAAGCAACTTCTACTCGAAAACGAATTCGAAATAATCGCAACGAGCGGAACTGCCAAAGCACTAAACTGTAAAGAAGTAGCCAAAATCGGACTAGGCACGCCAAACTGCCTAGACTTAATACAAAACGCGCAAGTAACCCTCGTAATAAACACACCCGGCGCGGCCTGCGAAGCTCAAATCGACGGAGTACAAATCCGGCGCAACTCAATCGAAAAAGGAATACCATGCATAACAAACATACAAACCGCAATCCAATGGCTCAAAGCAACCAAACACGTACGAGATAAAGAACTAGAAAACAAAGAAACTAACCAATACAACACACAAACTCCAATATTTATACCTCAAAACACAAAATAAAATAAACAATGAAAATCTTCGGCATTCCAATAATTTACATAGTAATAGCCGTAGGCGTACTAGGAATAGTCACCTATTCGTATGTTTCTTATAACAAACCGGCGTTCATAGCAGACGACACACTAAAATGCCAACGTACATATGATTTTTCACAAGTGCAATTCACTGCCGAAGCCAAACAAGACTGGGACAAATGCTACTTTTCTGAACCAAGTTCAATAAGAAGAGAAAACGGACGACTAGACTGCCTAGACAATGCACAAATGTCTTGTCTTATTTGTGCGGAAACTATTGCACAAAAATATAATGATTCAAACTATTGTGATTTAATCAAAGCATGTGGGCAAACTAAAGAAGTTGTGCAATATTATTTCAATAAATGTGTTTATTTTGTTCATCCTGTTGCTAATACGGAAATATGTACTATACCTCATTTTTATTGGGATGCAAATTATACTGAAATTACTAACCGATATCATTTAATTTATCCAGATGTAAACAAACGCACCGATGAAATACAAGACAAATATTGTACGCATTAATCTAATTGTCTATGAGATTCAAATGGAACGGGGCCTTTTTTCTCATCTGGATGGGACATGCAGTTAAGTTTATCTACGTCGGTTAGGTTTATTTCTATTCCTTGACTTTTGAATGTCGCGTGCATATCTATTGCAGTGCATCTGTAGATGTTTATTTCTTGTTGGGCTTTTTGTTCTTGTTTTTGTTGTATTTGAGGTAACGTGTAGTTTAACGCGCCTAATAATACTAAAATGAATAACGTGTAAATTACAAACGACATTAACGCCTCTTGCGCAACTTGACCTCGTATATTCATAGATAAATTCATACGAACTAAAAGTTATAATATCTGCGCAAGTTGTTTTATTGATTCAATTATGGGCAGAGTTTAAATGTTAGTTCTTTGTAAGTGTTTATGTATGTCTAAAGTTAAAGCGAAGAAAACTAAAGAACGGCCTATTCATGAACTTATCAACGATAAAAAAGGTCACGAGTTAGTTAAACACTTCGCACTAGGAATTCTATTCATACTACTAGCATTAGTTGCAATTGAAGCCCTCGCGCACGTAGCGCCAAACCTTTACGGAGATGCTAAAGCATCAATCAAACAATACGGAATTCCCGGCGTATTCGTAGGAGTATTTCTCGGCTCAACAATACTACCCTTCCCAACTGACCTTTTCTATACAACTGCAGTTAATCTATCTGAAACGCTTCTTGACAAGACAATCGTAGTTGTCGTAGCAGTACTCGCAGCATTTCTAGCAACTTTACTAAACTACGGCTTAGCACGAGTTTTACGAGATAAACTTGTAGGAAGATTTGTAGACAAAAAACAACTCGAAGAAGCCAAAGAATGGTTCGACAAATACGGCCCATGGCCAATAGTACTCCTAGGCATAATTCCTGCAGCGCCAGTCTTTGACCCACTCACATTCGCAGCAGGCCTTACAGGAATGGATGCTAAAAAATTCGCAATGTACTCACTACTCTCAAGAATACTACACTTCGCAGGAATAGCACTACTCGCAAGCTACTTCGTAATCTAGAACCATTGTTTGAGTTGTGATTGGCCTTTATCTTCGGGCTCGTTGAACGCTCTTTTGAGTGAGTTTTCTACTCGTTCTACGGAGAAGTTGTGTTCGTCAATCATTAATTTTCGTATGCCTTCGGGGTTGTATGGTTTTCTTTGCACTTGCTCTTTCTGTACGTCTACTGTAGGTGGATTAGTAAATAATTCATAGACTGGCTTCCAATCCATCTCCTGTTCTATTTCTTTTAGTAGGCCGTCGAATGAGTTGTGTTTTAATACTAGTTTGAGGCCTTTTTTTGCGCCGATGCCATGAACTCCTGCGTTAAAGTCAGTTCCGCATAAAAGAGCAATCCAGATGAGTTTTTCGCGAGTTATTCCAAGTGTAGTTAGGTTTTCGTTTAAATCATAAATTTCTGGTTTAACTTCTACGGTCATATTTCTTCTCGGTAGCTTGCGCTTTCCTGCGATTGTCATATTACGAACATGAATAGGCGCTCCGAAAAGTAATGAATCGTAGTCTTGAGACGCGGCTGCGTTAACAACGCCTGTGCTAGCCATGTACGCGCACTGTGCTTCACCTTCTGACTTAGCCTGAATGTACGGCAAGCCCATGAGTGTTAAGAGCTGTTTGGATTCGTCAATCTCTACTTGAGTAATTTTCGCTGTGCGTTGCGCCATTCTTCCAGCTTCTTCTAAATCTCCTTCTTTGATCGCTTGTTTCATTCGCTCCATTGCTTCAAGCTTAGCTTCCTTACGCGCGTCAAGAGTAGCTTTCTTAAGTTCATGCGGCGCGCCATCAAAAACAAAAACTGGAGTAATACCCTTTTCTAAAATACTACAAGTTCGGTAAAACAAACCAGAAAGATGACTAGTCACACGACCCTTATTATCCATAAGCGGAGTTCCATCAGGCTGACGAATAATCGTAATAAACTGATAAATCGTATTAAAAGCATCTACTGCTAGAGTCTGCCCCTTTAAGTCCGTAAGTTCAATCGGCTTCTTTTCTAAAATTCCACTAATATCAACGCCCATGCAACGCCCACCGTATGGTGTTTTAAACAAAGAAAACACTATAAAATACAGTAAAAAACTACTTTTTTTAAAAAAAAATATAGGAATATATAGAAAGTTTATAGAATTGAGTGATTAAAATAATGGCTAGTTGTGACGTGTGCGGACAAACCGCAGTAACCATGGCGCTAATCGAAGGCGCAAAAATGAACGTATGTAACCGATGCAGAGCATACGGCAGAGAAATCAGACCAACCTTTAACAAAGGAGCAGCAAAACCAGCACACCTTGTAAAGAAAATGGAAGAAGTATCTCTCGTCGAAGACTACGGTAAAATACTTACAAACGCAAGAGAAGACTTCGGACTTACAAGAGAAGAACTTGCAAAGAAACTCGCAATGAGAGAACAAGACCTTAAGAACTTCGAAACAGGTAAAGTCAAACCAACACAAAAAGAAGCCCAAAAACTCGAAGAAATACTCGGAACTGTAATCATCAAAACACAAAAAGATGGCGAAGAACAAGAAGAAAAAGAAGACAAAAACAAAGCAAGTGAAAAATACGCTCCAACACTAGGAGAACTTGTAACCATCAAAACCAAAAAGAACTAATACGAGTAATATTTATTCCCTTCTTTCCTTATTTATTCTAATTCTATGCGTAAACTAAAAGCGCAAACCGCGCCCGAATACTTAATACTAATAGCATCAATTGTACTACTAGCAGCTCTAGTTTACTTCTTCTTATCCCAAGCAGTATTCAAACCAAATGCCAAAGAAGCCAACGAAAGTGCCAAAGTAATCAAAGGATGGATAAATACCGCCAATACTAGTACGGTCATAAACTCAATCACAATCCCACTAATCGCAACTAGGCAAAAAATTTACACTACAGGTCACAAAGAAATATGAAAAAAGAAGAAACTAAAACCACTACTCAAAAACACGAAGAAACAAACAAACCCTTCCTATATGCAATACTTGCATTACTAGTCGTCGCATTCTTCTACGTAGCACTATCACAACTCAACTCATTTGCAAAAATAGCCATAATCGCAGTAACTCTATTTGCCAGCGGCTCAATAATATCCAAACTAACCGGCGACCAATCACACTACGGACTAGTAATCCTACGTGGAACTAAAGGCTTTAACTTAATGCAAAAAATAGCCGACAAACACCCACGCCTCTGCAACGAACTAGCCGACCTAGGACTATCACTAGGATTCGGAAGCATATACGCGTATTACCTATTTAGCAAAAACAAAACCAAACTAGTACTACACATAATCGCATTAATACTACTCTTCGGATTTGCCAACTCGAACACCGGAATACCAAAAGAAATCCTAATACTAATTGGACTAGCCCTTGGATTATCTGGTCTTGGAATAATATCAATCTTCCAATCCGCATTCAAAATCGCAACAATACCCGGAAGCCCAGCAGGAGTAATGCCCGTAGTACCCGGAGTAACCGTGCCACTAGAAGCAATCGTCGCAATCATTTTAATCGCAGTAATACACGAAACTGCGCACGGAGTATTATTCTACATAGAAAAAATCAAACTCAAACACAGCGGAGCACTACTACTTGGATTCATACCAGTCGGAGCCTTCGTAGAACCAGATGAAAAAGAATTCGATGAACACGAACTAAACGGAAAAAGAAGAATACTAGTAGCAGGAAGCGCCTCAAATTTCTATACGTTCCTTGCAGTAATGCCAGTCATTGCAATTTTCGGAGTACTACTAAGCGGCTTATCTGCGGGAGTAGTAATACAATCACTAGCGCCAAATTCATCTGCAAGCCAACAACTACAAACAGGACAAATAATCACACACATCGACGGAGTAGAAGTCAAAGACACAAACCAACTACTTACCCAATTAGCGTCCAAAAAACCCGAAACAAACGTAAACCTAACACTACAAACTGGAGAAAACAAAATTGTAACCTTAAATCAAGAAGCAAAAATGGGAATCGGAGCCGCCAACGCGCCAATACAAGGAAGCGGCGTGCAATATACAATAGCAACTCTACTAATGTCAATACTAAACTGGACCGCGCTACTCTCACTAGCCCTTGCCGTGATAAACTTACTACCATTATTCATAACCGACGGCCACAAACTAATCGCCTACGAATTAGAATCAATATTAAAAGACAAGAAAAAAGCCAGCCTAATCACCAACGGAATGGGTATAGTTATGGTAATAGTATTAATTTTCAACGCGTTGCCTTTAATTAAGTAAAAAAACGCTAAAGTCTATAGAAAAAACAAGAGGGATGAAAAAAGTTATGAAAACATCAAACTCAATAATAATCACCGCCATCGCTGTAATTGGCATAATCGCAGTACTAGCAGCACTAGGCTGGAACCCACAACAAGCAATCAACACAACTGTATCCGCGCAATACGACACATTCGCAAACGCAGTAGATGCCAAAGGAACAAGCGCCAAACAAACCGAACTCACAATCTACGCCGCGCAAAACACCTACTACTACGGCCCATCACAAACCGTAACACTAGTCAAAGAAACCAGATCATACGAACACACAGGCGGAGCATCAAGAGTATCATTCCAACAATTCCCCTCAATGCTAATACAAGACTCATTCACATTCAAAGACCTAACCGACCTATCATCAGTAATAAGCGAAAAAACATTCACCCCCGCGCCAAACAGCTTAACTGAACTCGCAAAAAGATACGAAGGCAAACAAATAACCGCAATAAGCGCAAACTCAACAACAACCGGCAAACTAATATCATCAGACTACGGACTACTACTCGAAACCCCAAACGGAGTAACACTAGTCAACTCATACGACAAACTACTATTCGCGGACAAAACCGGACTAACAAGCGGCTTTGAAGCAGTAATAAACTCACAAAGAAACGGAAACCACGACGTAGCCCTCACATACCAAACACAAGGACTATCATGGAAAGCAAACTACAACGCAGTACTCAAAGGAGACGACCTCGTACTAGACAGCGAAGCAGTCATCACAAACCAAGCAGGCGCAAACTTCGAAAACGCCAAAGTCAACCTAGTAGCAGCAAACGTAAACCTAGCAACACAACCAAGAGCAGTTCCAATGTACTCAGCAGGCGCAATGGCAAAAGACTCAATGATGGAATCAGTCGCAAGCTCACTACCAGCAGAACAAGCAGTAGGCGAAACACACACATACGCACTACCAAACCCAGTAACACTAAACAACGGACAAGTCAAAACCACTCCACTACTACCACAAACAACAATCAAAGCCGCGCAAGAATTCACCTTTGAACCAAACCAAGGCGACGCAGTAAACGTAAAAGTAACCTTTACAAACAGCAAAGAAAACAAACTAGGCGCCCCACTACCAGCGGGAACATTCAACGTATACTCACAAGCACAAGACGGCACAACAGTACTCGCCGGCCAAGACTCAATACAAAACACACCAGAAGGACAAAACGTAACACTAATAGTTGCTAAATCCTTCGACGTAACCGCAAAAAGAGAAGTACTAAACACAGACAGCACTAAATGCGCGTACATAACCAAATACAAGACGACACTATCAAACGCCAAAGACAAAAACGTAAACGTCAAAGTCAAAGAAACAAACTACGGCACCGTAAAAATCACAAGCCAAATGACGCCAGTACAACCCGACCAAAACACATACGAATGGAACATCAACGTACCAGCCAAAAGCACATCAACACTCGAATACACAATAACAAACAACTGGTGCTAGTTAATTTTTCTTTCCACTTTTCTCTTTTTAATAGCAGTTGAATACTACTCGCTGCTTTTTTCTTCTACTTTTCGTACGTGTTTTAAAGCGTCTAAAAATGGCGCAAGTTTACTTTTATGAGCCGCGTATTCATTTACTTTAAGTCTAGGAATTAACGCGTCTAAATTTTCAAGCGTAACTTGCGTTTTAGCGTCTGAAACAATTTTTCCTGAATTAAGTCGTTTAGAATACGTGAACAAATCGCCTTTACCTAAATAAGTATTTGCAACTGCAGGATCTATATCTGCGTTAAAATCAAAATCAGTTGCGCTATAATTACTAAGAGTAGCAGTTTTTACTGGAATACCTAACCTCGCAACTACTCGTTTAACAGATCTAAGATTTACGCCCTTAAAAGTATATTCAGATAATACTAAGGTATTTTTATGTTCTAATTTTAATCGTCTTTGAATTTCATGTATGACTTCGGGTTCCTTATTGTGCTTCAATAAATTTGAATAAAGTCCCAAGTTAACTACTCTAAGTGGTCGTGCTTGTGCGCCGTAGCGTTGTTTATATGCCTGCCGAATAATACGCGTAAATGGACTACTACTAGCACCTTCGCCAACGAGTTGAGTAATTTCATTTTCATGGATATAATCACACAATCGCTTATATGCCTGCGCGATGTGTGAATGACGTGTTTGTTGCATTTTTCTTATTTAGTTAGTTTCATTATGGCTTCTGCGAGGTCGCCGTTTGATTCGTCGAGTGCTTTTTGAGCCTCTTCTTTAGAGCAGCCAGTTTGCTCAGCTACAACATCAGCATCACTCTTTTCCGTAGCTGCGCTTGAGCCTGCTTTTTCGCTGACTTTGCCGCTAATTTGAAACGACTTTTGACCTTGCATATCAATAGCAATAACACTAGGCTCAAGAATTTCAATAACTGAACCATCAGTTTTTTCAATCAAAACACGCGCTGAGTCAATCTCTTCATTTTTAATGCCAAATTGTTGCATCATCTTACGCATTTGACTTGGATTCATATTAGGAAGCATGTTAATCGTTACACCTATGGTGAGTAAAAAACTCACGGAGTTATTTTTTACTTAATAGTATATTTAAAGTGTTAATGCTTTAATTAATTTGCACATGGATAAGTACAAATACTTCGAACACACGGTTGACGTGATTTTTGAAAGCTATGGTTTCAAAATAGAAACTGCAATTGAGAACGCAGCGCAAGCAATGTTCGACGTAATGGCCGACAACCATCAGCTAACTGATGAAGAATCAGTAGAAATCGAAGAAGTCGGCGAAACACTAGAAGACTTAGTAGTAAACGTACTAAACGACTTACTCGCTGAAGCAGATTCAAGAGAACTATTCTTCAAATACTTCAAAGTCACTTCATTCAAACAAAGTCCGTCCGGATATGAACTAAAAGGAGTCGCACACGGGTGCGAAATGAAACCAGAACTCGGCGGAACCGTAGTCAAAGCAGTTACGTACCACGAAGGTAAAGTAGAAAAGAAAGGCCACATCTGGACAATCCACATACTACTAGACATATAAGTAGCAATAAACCAGTTAAAAAAAAGAAAGGGGGAATTAAACTGATTTAGCTACTGTTTTGGTTTTAGTTTTGCTTTGGTACCAAACTATTAATCTCAAAGCAACTGTAATAAGCGCAATGACAAGAAAAGATGCGCTATATACGTTTAAACCTTTTTGAAAATCTATTCCAATCTTAACTGCGTGAGCTACTACAAAAAAGAACGCAGGATATGTAAGCCAATGAAGCTTACCCCACCAAGAGCCAAGCTTTTTCATAGCCCAATCGCTAGAAGTTAAAGTAAGCACAAGCATTACGATGAAGGGAATAAAACCAAGAGTAATTCCATAACCACTAAGTTCATTACCTTTAATTAACGCGTCAAAATTCAAATTAAAAACAGAATTAAATAACAACGTGTAATGCGCGAGCGCAAAAACAAAAGCCATAACTCCAAATGCTCTTCTTGCTAAAAATAGCGACGAGTTAAGTTCAAACTTAGGCACTAACTTCATAAACGGGCCAATTGCAAGAGAAAGCGCAATATATGCAAAAGCTAAGTACCCTGCGGCATTTGCAATTGAAAATTGATCAAACTCCTTACCATTAAAATAAAAAACAAACGTAAGGGCTAACAGTAGAAAAGAAAAAACGTACGTTATAAGACGTGCTTTTTTCAAAATTTTTATGTTAAGTTCTTTTAAATTCATAACTAAATCTTAATTCACCAATTAATCTAAATTTTTAGTAGATTCCTTCAAATGCTTTAAGGAACTTTTCCTTACTTACTTTAAGTGCATCTTTACCATCTTTAGTAAGTTCATATTTTACTGTTTTTCCATCTGTAGAGTCAGTATTTTCTGCTATTAAGCCACTTTCTTTCAAATTTTTAAGCGCGGGGTAGATGGTGCCGCAGCTGGGCTTTTCTCCTTTGCGTTTTTCTAGTTCAGTTGCTAGTTCTTGTCCGCACATTGACTTTTTTGATAAGAGAAATAGTATTAGAAATGAGAGCATTCCTCTCATATCGCAAGCTTCTTTAACAGAATCCATACAAATGTATTGGGCGTACGATGTATTTATATATTTGTTTAACCTCATATCGTATACCCAATACTCAAAAGTAAATTTATAGGTGAAAAAACAAACATGACTAACAAAGTACTAACATTCGACGAAGTCGTACACCAAAGATACGCAGCCAAAAAATTCACAGGCGAAAGACTACCACAAGAAAAAGTAGACGCGCTACTAGAAATAATCAGAATGAGCGCATCATCATTCGGACTACAACCCTGGAAAATCAAAATAGTCACCGACAAAGAAACTAAAGACAAACTCCAAGCAGCATCATGGAACCAACCACAAGTCGGAACAGCATCACACGTACTAGTACTATGCGCAGACTCCAACGTAGACGCGCTAATCGACAAATTCGAAGCAGCAATGATTAAAGGCGGCGCCACAAAAGAAAAAATCGCAGGCTACATCAAAATGATGAAAGACTTCGCAGCAGGAATGAACGAAGAACAAAGAAAAACCTGGGCACAAAAACAAGTCTACATCGCACTAGGAAACGCACTAAACGGCGCAAAATACCTAGGCTTTGACGCATGCCCAATGGAAGGCTTCAGTCCCAAAGACTACAGTGAAATACTAAAACTACCAAAAAACCTCACACCAACACTAGTATGCCCAATCGGAATCGCAGCAGACATGCCAATGCCAAAAACAAGATTCCCTGTAAAAGACATCCTAGCCTAAAGCCAAACTTAGTGTACAATCCACTCGTGGCGAAGGCACCACATTTTCAATTATAATACCTAAAAACAAAAAAGAACGCCGTAAAAACAAACAAAAATAAACCAAACAGAAAATATTCGGTTTACTTTTAGTCTTTTTTAAAAAAACACGCGCCTAAACTATTATACGCAACTAAAAGCATACTTTATTTCATGTGGGTATTTGCAAAGCCATAACTTTGTGCTCAAAACACACACAACAACTTTGGCACCACCAAACAAAAACACTCGAGCACAAAAAAATACCCACAAGAGCGTAGAACTAATACTTTAAACTAAATTTCAGGCTCGTCGTGCGGCGAAGGGCGTATTCTATGTCGTTCTCGCGCTGAAGATCTGGATTTTATTTCTTTAACTTCGCCAATCTTAATCGCATTTAGCCTTAATTCATGCCCTTCATCCATTCCATTTACAATTGCATCCGCGCCTTGTTCATGTACTTCATATAATTGGCGCATATATCTAAGGCCAATACGATCTAACGCACGTCGATATTTACTAGTATCAATTCCTTCACTTTCTAATTTATACGTAAGCTTTTCATGACTTGCAACAAACACATGCCTAACTGCAATAACTTTACGATAAGCCGCTTCTTTTGAACTTAAAATACCCTTAATTATTTTTTCAGTATTTTTTTCAAAATCAGACACACTACCAATAGAACTTCGATGTGAATTAGCCATATGCTTGTAATAAAAAATCGCATCTTTAGGCAAATCACTCAACCTAGTCGTATCTGCCATACGGTCTGATCTAAACTGATCATCTGCCCGCTGATAAATCAAATGCTCATACAAATAAGGATTTTTTTGTTTAATTTCATTAAGTTTCCTAGAATCTAAATCATATGAATGAAATATCTTTCCGTACATACGTAATTGCGAAAAATCGCTATTCAACCCGCCTATTTTTTCATGCATATAGCTATGCGCTTTTTCTGGAAAAGAACTTACGTATGCCGCAAATATTTCATGTCGCTTCTCAGGACTATTATTAGTATCATTTAAAAACGCAATATAATCAGCAGGATCATTACTTTGAGTAGGATACCTATAACTAATTTTATTCGCTACAACTGCTTCAGTACTCTCACTCGATTCAGCTATATCTGGCTTATTTTCAATAGTATCATTAGCACCAGTATGATTAGGCAATAACAGCCCCGCACTAAGTATTAATTTTTTTAAAAAATTCATAAATAACTAATGCATCATTTTCTAATTATTATGTCTTTTCCTATCTGCGGCTCTAAAACACCATTTTTCACTTGACCAATCGCAATTGGATACTCTAAGTACTTCATCACGTAAAAACCATTAGCCGCGTTCTCTACAGGGATTGACTCTGCGCGAATTACTTTCTCTGCTTCTTCTCTTTTAAGATTAATAACTCTTTTAGTAGCTTGTCCGCCAAGTAACTGACATATCGCTGTACTCATCTTGTAATAACCATCAAGCTTAGCAACCTTCAAACCTATTAGTTCTCCTTTGCCGTAAGCTTTCGCCGCAGGCGAGCACAGAAAGGCCCATTTTCCGCTAGCGTAAACTTTATTTTCATTTAATGTAATGCCAAATTTTTCTGTGTATTCTGCGAGTAATGATTTCAATTCTTCGTTCATTCGTTTTTCACCAATTTTGCCACGAAGAAACCTTCGCTGTTAAACTCCTGGGGCCAAACTCTTGTAACTTTGCCCGCGCAACTATACTCCGAAATGCCACGTGAAAGACCTTTGAACTTTAAATTCGTATCAACAAGCTTAGCAGCAGGCCTTTTTTCTAAAAGAAACTCTACAATTTTTTCATTCTCATCTGGATTAACCGTACAAGTAGAATAAACCATCTCGCCACCGGGTTTAAGCGAGTCAAAAGCTTTAATTGCAAGCGTTTGCTGAATCTGCGGCAACCCAGAGTTAACTTTAACAAACTCCGCCTTTCCGTCACCAAGGCAAGAACACGGAACATCAGCCAAAACTTTATCAAACTTTACGTTAAATTTAGCGAAACGAGAATCTCCGCGCTGTACGACTGTGTTAACAACACTCATACGTTCAAGATTAGCAACAAGAGAAGAAACACGATTACCCTTATCTGACGCTACAAGAAGACCTTCATTATTCATGTGCGCGGCAATTTGAGTAGTCTTCATTCCAGGTGCAGCACACAAATCTAAAACACTATCCGTAGCCTTCGGCTGCAAAGCAAATACGGGTAACTGTGAAGAAAGTGTTTGAAACACGAAAAGACCAAGAAAATGTTCGAGTGTATTCCCAGTTCCATTAACTGTAGTAAAAGCATCCGGAACTTCCAGTTTAGTTAAATCAAAACCAGCTACCTTCTGTAGCTCTTCGGACGTTGCCTTAATCGTATTAACACGAAGATACTTAGGAAAAGAGCTGCAGCTAGCTAAATATGCATCGCTATCCGTAAAACTAGACAAATAATCCTTAAGAGTTAACTTTTCCATTTCTTTAGTAATACGTTTATGTAAATTTTTAACGTTTTATTAGTATTGCTCGCGTGGGCGCGGCTTCTAATCCTTTTACTAAAAGCGGCATACAATGTAAGTAATAGCGTCCTTCAGTTGCATCTTTTAACCTAAGTCCTTCTATTATCCAAGCGCCCGCGTTAAACAAAGTAATATGCGTCTCATGCGCGGGTTGGTTTCGTTCGATTCCAAGATAATCAATTCCAACTGCTCTAACTCGTAACTTTGCCAGAAATTCAGCGCCACTTTTATCTAAGTAAATAAAATTACCTTCAAAAGCACCTTCAGTTGGCAAACTACTATTACTAGTTTTCAAAAGAACAATATCCCCTTTAGAAATGTCCTTACCTTGTAAATCTCTGGCAGTAATTTTATCTTTAACACTTGCAAAATCTAAAACTACACACTCACCATTAACTGACCTTAAATCAAGCTCATCAATAGATTTTCTCATCTTAGCAAAATGCAGCGGCGCATCTACGTGAGTGCCAGTATGACTTCCAAGTTCTAAACGAGACTCATTAACATTATCCCGGTCAAAATGCTTAATCAAATTAAGCCTAACATCACGTTTGTCTTTATACGTAGTAATTTCATTACTAATCGGCCACGAAATGTCAATATACTCCTTCATTTTTTACTCACAACTGCATGACCGCCAAATTGATTTCTCAAAGCAGCATTAACCTTACCTTCAAGCGAAGGCTTTGTCCTAGTCGCCCTACGCATATCAAGCGACGCTTCAAGAATCTTCATAGGGTATAACTTAGTCAAGTTCTCCATTTCACTTTCCGTCTCACCAGGCGGAACAGTACCTTCAAGTGAATCCATATACCCTTGCGTAAAGTATGACTTTTCAAGCCAAGACATTAAACGACTTTCAATAATACTGCCATGAGCATACGTTTTTACAACCGTATTCATGTCAATTCCAAAATCATTACTTTTATCTTGAATAGCCGCAATTCCTTCTGCCATTGCAGCCATCATACCATACTCAATTCCATTATGAACCATTTTTACAAAATGACCCGCGCCACCTCTACCCATATAACCATAGCCACTGGGTACGCACATGTCACGAATAGCAGGTTCAACTTTTTCAAATACTTCTCTTTTACCCCCGACCATCATGCAAGCGCCGTTGCGAGCACCTTCCATACCACCACTCGTTCCAACATCAAGATAATCTAAACCCTTACTATTAACATAAGCGTGTCTACGCTTTGACTCCTCAAAATAAGAATTACCCCCATCAATAATCAAATCGCCCTTCGAAAGCAAAGGAATTAACTTTTCAATAACTTCATCAACTGCTTTAGCAGTAATCATAAGCCAAACTACACGCGGCGTTTCAAGCTTTGAAACTAACTCTTCAAGCGTATACGCAGGCACAACACCTTTTTGCTTAGCCTCTTCAAGCTCCATAACATTTCGATTATACGCGACAACTTCATGCTTATGATCAAGCAAATTGTACACCATATTTTTACCCATACGGCCAAGGCCAACAAAACCAATTTTCATATCTTAATTCTTAAACCTCACATTATACTTACTTTCAAACATCTTAATCTCAAGAGGCCCACTAGAACCCTTTTCATAAGTATGAATGTAATTCTTTTTAGACAAAAGATCATCAACTGCCTTCCACGAATATTCAATTTCATCCGTACGTACAAAAACAGACTGATCTCCCTTAAGTACATCCCCTAGAAGCTTCTCATAACTTTCAGGCGTATGCATAGCATACAAACAACTATGACAAAAATCCATCTTAGCAGTCGTAATATCCGTAGAAGTGCCAGGAGTCTTAGCGTTTAACTCAAGCGCAAAACCCTCATCCGGATGAATTCTAATTTCAAGAAAATTACTAGGATTCAACTCCCCATCCTTAAGAATAGAATTCGTTGGTTTAAACTTAATATAAACACCAGCTTCCTTTTTCGCAAGAGCTTTTCCAGTTTTAATGAAAAAAGGAACTCCACGCCACCTTGAATTTTCAACATCCGCTTTTAAAACAGCAAAAGTCTCCGTAGTCGAACCTTCACTAACGCCCGCTTCAGACCTATACCCTTTGTATTGACCATAAAGCGCATCAGTAAACCTAACCTTCTTTAGTACCTGCGCTTTTTCTTCACGAATATGCTGCGCAGAAAGCTTATGCGGCTCTTCCATGGCAATTAAAGATAAAATCTGTAGCGCGTGATTTTGAACCATGTCACGAACAGCGCCCGTAGCGTCATAATACTCACCACGCGTACTCACGGTTCCATTTTCATTTAAATAAATCTGAACCGACTCAACGTAATTCTTATTCCAAAGCGGTTCAAGAACTTGATTTGTAAAACGCAAAAAACTAATATTACCAATCAACTCTTTACCTAAGTAATGATCAATACGATAAACCTGATTCTCACTAAAAGAACTCAAAACTTCCTTGTTTAACTTCACAGCATTCTCAAAACTAGTACCAAAAGGCTTCTCATAAACAATACGAGTCCAATTATGCTCACTTTGTTTATTCAAACCACTCTCGCCAAGAAGCTTAGTAATAGACTCAAAAAGACTCGGCGGAGTAGACAAATAAACAAGCTTATCCCATTTAGCCGTAGCTTCTAACGCGCTAATTTTACTCTTCAAAGCCGCGTAATCATCTAATTTTTCAAAATCAAAAGACACATACTCAAAATGACTATCAAAATCCTTAACCTTACTACTAACTTTTTGAAAAGCGGCAACTTCATGAAAACTTTTAATTAAATCATCCTTAGAAATTACACGTCTGCCAAGTCCAATAATCTTAAAATTATCCACTGCGTGACTTGCAATTAAATTAGAAATCGCGGGAATCAAACGCTGCTTAGACAAATCACCAGTAACGCCAAAAATTAGAAAAATACAATTACGCGCCATAAATAGTTCCGTAATTTTTAACTCAACGCGAAATTAAAAATCAAGCAGTACTTCTTTTTCCATACTTACTTAAGTTATAGTAACGCCTAGTGCTGCGCCGATTAAGTAACCTGCGATTGCTGCGCCCATGCCAATAGCGGCCATTTCAATGCCACCTTTCCACCATGAACCTTCAGTGGTCTTAGCTTTCAAAACTCCAACTCCAAACAGAGTAAGTACTGAAATTATAATCGCGGCTATTACTGCGTTACTTACTGAGAATAAAAAGAATGGAATCAATGGGACAAGAGAGCCTATAAATGCGGAAAGTCCAATCCAAAGAGCTTCACTAGTAGGATTCAAATCTTCACTTTCAGACAGGCCAAACTCCTCAACCATCATAGTGTCAACCCAAAGCTTCTTATCACTAGTAATGCCACTTACGACTTCATCGAGTTGCTTTCCGCGTAAACCTTTTCTGTAATAAATTAGTTTAATTTATTCACGCTCAACTTCTGGAATTTCTTCAACTTCGCGCTCTTCTTGCGCACGCTTTGCCTTATAGTAATCATGAGCCGCTTTAGCAGATGTATAACCAACTGCTGCCATTGAAATACTTTCTGCAACTGCTGCGGCCATACCGGCAATAATTACGATTTTAATGTCACTAGTCGCGGCAGCAACTGCAAGAATAACGCCCAGTGTATTAACTAGACCATCTTGGCCCCCCAGAATTAACTGCCTTAGCATCGAGCCTTTGTTTTCGGCATGCTTTTCTAAATGCATTTTCGCAGTTTCAGCAGGGTGTAGGTGACCATTCATAAGAAAATCAATTCCACTAATATTTAGTACCTAGTACTATTTATTTGATCGGATATTTCAAACCATTCCATGCAAGAATGCCGCCTGCAAGACTCTTCGCGTTAAAACCTTTTGACTTAAGAATGTTACACGCAAAAGAACTCCGACCACCAGATGCGCAATACACGACCAAAACCTTATCCTTAGGAAGTTCATCTAACCTCTTCATTAACTCCATCATAGGAATAAACAAAGATGGTTCAATGTAGCCTTCGGCGTGTTCTTCTGGTGTTCTAATATCTACAAGTACAAAAGATTCATCTTTTGCATCAAGCATTCTTTTAACTTCTTGGGGTAAAATAACTCCATCCATAATCAATTCACTCTTTTTTCTCTAGTAGTTTTTCAAAAATAATAAGCATGACGCTCCACGGAATAATCGCAAGTGTAACAAGCAAAGTCACAGAACTTGCAAGAAAAGAACTAGAAAGTGCAATAGCAAGCAAAATATTCATAAAAACTTTAGATGCGCAAAAAGAAACTCGATCATCCCTATTCAAGAAAACACCTGCAACTAAACTCGCAAATGTCATTACGATTAAACTACTTAAAATTAAAACTAAACTCCAAAACAAATCAACCGTAACTACGTCAGGTTTATACTTTGCAATATTCCCCGCAAAAAGCAAAGCAAGTAACACAAGAGACGAAACATCAAAAAACGCGCCACGCTTACTAACAAACTTATGCAGCTTATCCTTAAGCGTCCACGCCGCGGCAAGTGGAACTAAAACCAAAATCGCAACACTCGCAAAAAAAGAAACATAATCAACAACAATAGCCCTACCTACAAAAAACAAAAACAACGAAGTCACAGTAAAAGGCGCAAAAACACTAGTAGTAACAGTAAGCAAAGTCTCAAGCTCAACATTACCCCTAAAAACAGACGTCAAAGCAGGACTAGATGCCGCAGCAGGCATAAGCCCAAGAAGCAAAACAACCAACTTAACATCCGTAGATATGTTCAGAAAAGAAAGAACTAAAAACAAAAACAAAGGAATCAAAACAAGATTAACTACCGTCAAATAAGCAATCAAGTTAACTCGGTTTAACTCTGCTTTAAGTTTTACAAAATCAATCTTAAGAAAAGTAACAAACAAAATCAACATCAAAATAAAAGTAGTAAAACTCGCAACTAACGCTAACTCAGTGGCAAAAACCCAGCCCACTGCAATACTAAGAACAAAAACGACCCAAATATTTGACTTCAAAAAAGAAACTACGTTCATCTATAATTCACGTTCTAACTTTTTCTGCTCATTATACAACTTATAAAACACGCCTTTCTTATTTAACAGCCGTCTAAAATCGCCACTTTCAACAATAGCGCCCTTATCAATTACTATAATTCTATCCATTGAAGTCAACGTAGAAAGACGGTGCGCAATAAACAAAACAGTTTTACTAGCATAACCGTCATGCAGCGCTTTTAGAATCTCCCCTTCAGTATGAGAATCCAAATGACTCGTAGCTTCATCAAACAAAACAACATCCGAATCCCTATAAAGCGCCCTTGCAATACCTAACCTTTGACGCTCCCCGCCAGACAAACGCACTCCTTTTTCTCCAATAAGCGTATCAATTCCAAGTGCTAGGCGAGTAGTAATTTTTTC
>CAZERP010000012.1:0-28674 GCA_964514805.1 Microcaldota archaeon | reverse complement strand
ACTAGGAAGTACAGACGGCGAGCGAATTTCAAACCTAGTAGCAATACTTGACGGATACTTCGCAAAACAAGGACATCACTTAAACGTAAACGTCTTAACACAAGAAACACTAGAAGATGCAATGGTTCACCCAGAAAAATACCCACAACTAACCATTAGAGTATCTGGCTACGCGGTAAACTTCGTTAAACTAACCAAAGAACAACAACAAGAAGTACTAATGAGAACATTCCACAAACACATAAAATGAATACACTAAGAATACATTCAATTGAAACATTCGGCACACACGAAGGCCCCGGAATACGTCTAGTCATATTCCTACAAGGGTGCAAACTACGCTGCCTCTACTGCCACAACCCAGACACGTGGAATTTAAACGCAGGCAAAGAAACAACGATCGCGCAACTAGTCAAACGCGTTAAAAACGAAATGCCATACTTTACAAACGGCGGTGGCGTAACTGTAACTGGAGGAGAACCACTACTCCAACAAAAACAACTCCTACCATTTTTCAAACAACTCAAAAAACTCGGCGTACACACCGGAATAGATACAAACGGTTTTGTCTTCGATGACGACACTAAAAAACTCCTCGAATACACCGACCTTGTACTACTAGACATTAAGCATATGAACCCAGAACAATGCAAAAAAGTCACAGGCAAAACAAACGAAAACGCACTCGAATTCGCCGCATACTGCGAAGCTACGAAAAAACCTTTTTGGATTAGGTGTGTTTTAATGCCAGGCTACACTGACCAAGACCAAAACTTCGAATTATTAGCAGAACATTTCAAAAACTACAAGTATTTAGAAAGAATCGAAATACTCCCATACCACACAATGGGCGTATACAAATACAAAGAACTAGGAATAAAATACAAATATGGAAAAGTAAAACCACCAACTGAAGAAAAAATAAAACACGTAGTAGCAATTATCAAAAAGAAAATCAAAAACGTACACGTACGTTAATTCAAAACCATAATCGAATAATTAAGATAAGTAGCAAAACACACCCAAGCTAAATAAGGAATTAGTAACCCTGTTGCTGGTTTAGAAAATTTACTGAACTCAAAAACAGTCCACGAAATCGCAAAAATCATTAAAATAATTACGACGAACCCGCCCTGTAATGACTGCGCGCCAAAAAAAACTATGGACCAAAGTGCGTTAAGAAACAACTGAACTTCAAAAGATAGAAATGCGCGCTCTTTACTCTTCGCTTTACTTACCTTACTTGTCCATATCAAGTAAAGTGCAACTCCCATGAGTGTATACAAAACAAGCCAAACTGTTCCAATAAACCAGCCAGGGGGAGTAAAACTGGGCTTAACTAAAAAACTATACCAGCTCCCTAAACTACTGCTAGTAAAAACACTACCAATAATGCCCGCTAACTGGCAAATAAAAACACTAATTGCAAGTTTAGTCCAATCTATATTTGAAAAACGCATAATAAACAAAACATGCACGCAAATAAAAACACAAAAATAATAATAAATAACATGACACAAGACGCTCCATTACATGTGCGTGCCGCACAACACTTTGCAGAAAACAGACGATTAGATGTTTTAGATCACTCTGATTTTGACGCGTTAGTAACTAGTAAACTTGGCGTAGTATCATTTAGAAGCGGCCGCCAACAGGCGGGCAGTTCAATTATAGGCGCGGAACCAAAATTACACGCAGTAGTAGAACTAAACGAACCAGTATTTGGCGCAAAACGATTTTATGTAAAACCGGGCAGATCTAGTAACATTAGAAAAATAACTGACGATGACTCGCTTGGTCAACCCGTTGCATTAACTTCATTTATGCATGATGAAAATCTATTTCGCCATGTCGTCGATGCACTAAATTCACATGCGCCAAAACCAGCGCCAAAGTCAAAAAGATAAGGGAGATAATTATGATTATTAGTATTTTTCTAGGAAGTACGGGCGAAGAAAGACTAGGACTTAGAGTAGCGAAACTAATTCAAAACGAGTTAAAGAAAAGAAAACACGAAGTTCATTTCATCGATCCACTCGAACATCCGGACTTACTAATATTCAAAACAACATTCAAATATAACAAAAAACCAAGCAAAGACTTACAAAAAGTACAAAAACAAATAGACCAAAGCGACGCATACATAGCAATCACTCCAGAATACAACCACGGATACAGCGGCGCACTCAAAAACGCAATCGACGTATTCCAAGACGAATACAAAAACAAAACCTTCGGCATAGTAACTTATTCAACCGGAGGCTTTGGCGGCATACGCGCAGCAGAACCACTAAGACTAGTATGCGCAGAACTCGGCGCCAACGCAATACCACTAGCACTCGCATTTTCAAAAGCACAAGACGCTATAAACGAAAAAGGCCAACTACAAGACACAAACTACCAAGAAAGAATAAACAAATTCATACAACAACTCGAATACTACGCACAAGCAATGAAAAACCAAAAACAAAAAACACCACTTTAACTCTCTTATCCCCTCTAATTATTACTAGCTACAAATGTCTGATGTTCAAGTAATTGCCGAAAAATTAGGTTTTGAGACTTTCAATCCAATGCAAGCAGGAGCTCTAACTGCAGGTTTACTCGAGTGTAATCGCTTTGTCACCTGCGCGCCAACCGCATCAGGAAAAACTCTTTTAGCTTTATTAAAAATTGTAGATAACTACGAAAAAACTAAACTAAAAGCAGTCTACGTAGTACCTTTGAAAGCACTAGCCAATGAAAAATTCGACGAACTAACTGAACGACTACAACCCTTCGGAATGAAAGTAGCAGTCTCAACCGGAGACCTCGACGGGGAAAGCGAGTCACTCGCTGCATTCGACGTAATAATTGTAACCAGTGAAAAAATGGATTCTTTGTTAAGGCACAAAACGCACTGGACGGAGCAAATAGGCTTAATCGTACTAGACGAAGTACACTTAATCGACGACGAAACAAGGGGACCAACACTCGAAGTAGTCATCACAAAAATGCACGTAAAACAAAACATCAAAATACTCGCGCTAAGCGCAACAGTACCAAACGCGCAAGACCTAGCTAACTGGCTAAAAGCAAACCTCTACAAAAGCGACTACCGATCAACCAAACTCGTAAAAGGAGTAGCAGCAGGCGACGTATTAGAATTCCAAGACGACGCGTTAAGTCCAATTCACTTAAACCACAAAAAACCACTAGAAACACTAATCGAAAAAGGCCTAGACAACTACGGCAAAAGCGGACAAGTCCTAATATTCGTCGGCACAAGACGAATGGCAGAAAGTACAGCTCGGGATATTGCACATTTAGTTTCCAGTAAATTACACTTAGAAGAAAAACAACAATGTCACGAACTAGCAAGACGCGCACTCAAAGCGCTCCCAGTACCAACCGCCCAATGCAAATTACTAGCAGAATGTTTGCAAAGCGGAGTAGCTTTTCACCACGCAGGAATCGAAAGCAAACAACAAAAACTAATAGAACAAGGATTCAAACACGACCGCAGCCTAAAAGTAATCGTAGCCACTACGACCCTCGCAATGGGAATAGACTATCCAGCAGCATGGGTCATTGTTAAAGATTTGAAAAGATTCCAAGGACACTTCTCAGACTTCATACCCGCAATAGAAGTAGCACAAATGACCGGCAGAGCCGGACGTCCACGTTATTACCCTACTGGAATTGCCGTACTGCAAACACAAGAAAAAGACGGAATAGAAGTATGGGACAAATACGTATACGGAGAACTAGAAAACATCTACTCCAAACTCTCAAGCGAACCCGCACTAAGAATGCACTGCCTTGAATTAGTCGCAAGCGGCTACTGCGCATCCTACGAAAATCTATTCACATTCTTCTCCTCAACATTCTACTCGTACCAATACGGCAATCAAGAAGCAATAATAGAAAAAATAGAAACAATAGTCCAAGAACTAGTCGAAATGGACTTTCTCATAGAAAAAAACGGCAAACTCGGAGCAACACCAGTAGGAAAAAGAGTCTCCGAACTATACCTCGACCCACTCACTGCCTTCGAAATGCTCAAATTCATGCAAACAACCCGCAACCGCGCAGACATAGATTACCTTTTCTTAATTTCATCAACTAGTGAAATGAGACCATTAGTTAATACTAAAAAGAACGAAGAAGAACAACTATTCCAAGAAGCGCAAAGCACGCTAGATGATTTTCCAGTATGGCGTCCAAATGCAATCGAAGAATACAAAACCGCCAAAGTAATCAACGCATGGATAAACGAAGAAAACGAAAACCAAATCCTCGAACTCTACAACCTACCACCAGGCATTTTACATGGTAAAATGAAAATTGCGGAGTGGCTAATGTACTCATTAGCTGAACTTGCCTATACAAAAAATCAAACAACAACACACGTCCATGCAAAGAAATTAACAAGACGTTTACGTAAAGGTATCAAAGAAGAACTCTTGCCACTAACCAGAGTTAAAGGAATCGGAAGAGTCAAAGCAAGACGCTTATTCGACAAAGGAATACGTACAACTGAAGCATTACAAAACCTTACAAAGGATGAAATCCAAACAATTACTAAAGGAGAAAAAGCAACCCAAAAACGGCTATCAATGTGAACTAAAAATGAATGAAACAAGATACGGCGCCTGCGCGATAATCTACAACGACTTAGGAAAAGAACGAAAATACCTAATCTTCCACCGCATACTCAACTGGACTGGTTGGGAATTACTCAAAGGAGGCTACGACGACAAACCAACTAGTTTAGCAAGTAAGGAAAAAGAGTTAATGCGCGAACTCTGGGAAGAAGCCGGCCTAGAACACTCAGAATACAAAATAGAAAAAATACTAAACTCGAAACTAGAATTTGAAATAAAACCACCAAGCAAATGGGGCCACACCAAAGCACACTACGATGTATTCCTAGTAAAAGCATTTACTGACAAAATCCACTTCAAAAACAACCACGTACAAGAACACGACAACTACAAATGGCTAACACTAAAACAAGCAATTGAAACGCTAACATTTGAAAATCAAAAAGAAATTTTAAAAAAAATAACGTGATTAAAATGATCTCCTTGTCCGAAACTATTGAACACGTACGAAAAAAATGGGACTTACTAAAACACCCTCCAACAAGAAGACCATTAACTAATGAGCAAAGGGTTATTGCAACGACTAATAGGCACTCTTCGCGAGATGACCTATTAATCGAATCTAGATATGAGCCACACGCCTCATATGACGACAGGGGGGAAAATAATATCATTCGGGCGTATTGTCACGTGGATCACGTGCCGAACTTTTACTTAGCCAAAAAAAGATGCCTCCCTGGGCTATGGGATGACGCGGCATTTAACGGCGCAGTCGGAGCAATTGAATGGATGAATGAAAAACCAAATGAACACGATCAACCGGGATTTACGGTACTATATGTTCAATCACTTTACCGTAAATCAGATGACGAAAAGGAAGTAAACGAAAAAATACATCAAAAGTACCGCGCGCACACTACCGAAATGCTTCGCGAACTTTGCAGAATAAGTAAAAAACACGGGCGGTATGTTATGTTTTCAAAAAGAGTATTCGAACAGAAAAAAGACCCAACGGATTTAATTAATAAAATAAAAAGCGCAGCAAAACAAGAACAAATGAACTTAATCGAAAACGAACAAGGAGAAATAATACTAACTCCCCCAAAAAAGAGCTTCCCGCTTATTTAAAAAAAGAAACTCGGCACGCACAAAATAGATAAAGGGATGAGCTATGTTAGCAAAAATGTCTGAAGCCAAAAAAGCATACGATACGTTAACCGATGGAGAATTAACAAGTGGCGAAGTCCCGGGAGTAAAATTTCATTGGAAAAAACAAGGTAAATACCTAATTAGGCAAAGCCAATACTGGCTACCCGTCGAACTAGACGACCATACTGACTACTCAAGCGTCGTAGTCGCAGTCTACCCAAAACCAGAACACCTAGAAAAATTCCACGAACTATCACACGACACTAAACACGGCGGCCCAGCAACAATGCACCCCGGATCAATAGGCTCGGCCGTAATACACTTAATGCAAAACACTAAAACCAAAAAATACGTCGCAGACCTAAGATACGCACAAGCACACTACAAACTAAGTCCAACTGAAAACAGTGTCAAAGACAAAGAAACCTCCAAATTCGTAAGACAATACGGTGGCTGGAGACAACGAGCAATAGAACACATATTACAAACGTGCAGAGAAAAAAACGCAAATCTAAAAATAAACAAACGCGACCTAGGTGAAGGCAATAAAAAACTAGAATTCACACGAGAAATATATGCAGCAGCAAAACTACAAAACTTCCAAATAAATGAACATGAGTACCACCTAGAACTAACTCCCTCCGTACCTTAATTTACCAAACCTTTTTAAAACTCTTTGGCCACTATTATCTTTACTTATTATTCTTTTAATTTGCTTTTAATTCCCTAGTTTAAAATCAGCTTATCGCTGGGAGACTTTTTCGACTATGCGGAAAGAAGCGTTTTGCAAAAGATATTAGTAATAAACTTAACGGTGAAACTTTAATGGGAGCACGTCCCCGAAAATGGAAAAAATCCGGCCGAATGCGCTGGAAATGGGTCAAGAAAAGACGCAAGAGACTCATGAGACAACAAAAACGAAGAGTAGGCGAATTATAGTTTCCTATCCTCTTTTTCTTTCCACTTTTTTTCAAAAACCTAATTTTTAAAGAAAAATTTTAAATTACGTTATGTATTCTAATCTTTTCAGCGCTTAGCTTCTGCAACGTACTTTGATGCGTGTTACCAAAATCAGTCAAAACTCTACTAGTGCCATGCTGAACGAAACTTGCAAGTCCATCATTAACAACTGCAAGTTTATGGTTCTTAACGTGCAAAAAGTCACCTTCTCCATAATCCTTTGCAGAAACAACCAAAATCTGACCATTAGCATTACTCGCCGGAATAGTAGCATCCGCACAAACCTTAAACATAACCTCATGACCAGTACGAAAAACATGAACTGGAAAAGACTTACGCTTTTGCCTAACTGCTGCAACTTCATCCCAAATCGCCTGATCCTTATACGCAAGATCACTATGCATTCGATCTACTGGAGTTAACTTAACTTTCGGATAAAACCGATGACCCGAAGCGTGAATCAAATAACCATTATTCGCGGTATAACTTCTCTTTTTAGTACCTGGCGAGTTTTCAAAAACAGAAAAAGCAACCGCTGATGCAGGATGCTTTTCCTTAAGTAGCGTAGAAATACGCTTAACCATACTTTTCACAGCGCCGGCAGGCGGAACGTACTTTTCAGGAAAAGGCGCTTCACCAAACAAAAACAAATGCGGCTCACGCGAGTCAAACTTACCAACTAACTCCCGCAAATGCGCTTCAAATTCTCGAATATTATTAAAATCAACTTGATTAAGAACAATATTCAAACGCTCCTCTGCTTTAGTACTACCATACGGTTTTAGGATATGATACATAAACAATATTTATTACCCCCCCCGTTTTAACTCCTATTGGTATGAAAAAGTTCAAAGCAAATTCAAAAAAAGCAGGCCTCGCGCCAGGTAGCATAGTTTCAACAAGCGAACTAAACAACAAGCCAACATCAATGAACTTTTACATCTACAACACAAACAACCTAATAGAAAAAAACATCAAAAACGCAAAAGACATCCCCGCATTCAAAAAAGAAGACGTCAACTGGCTATGCGTACAAGGAGTACACGACACGGTTTTCTTAGAAGAACTAGGAAAGAAATTAGGCTTACACCCGCTATTACTAGAAGATGTAGCAAATGTAAATCAACGACCAAAATTTGAAAACTACGGCCCCCATGACTTCATAGTAATGCGTTACTTACACTTCGACGAAAAAGATTCCGAAATAAAGTCAGAACAAGTAACATTCGTACTCGCAGACGAATACGTGCTATCCTTCGAAGAAAATCACTCGGACCTATTTCGCGTAATAGTCGAGAGAATAAAAAACGGAAAAGGAAAAATCAGAAAACAAACCCCCGACTACCTCTTATACACTTTAATGGACTTAACAGTAGATAACTACTTCAAAGTACTAGAACGAATCGGCGAAAAAATAGAAGAACTAGACGACCAACTCGCAACAGAACCAACACAAGAAACTATGCGAAACCTACACAAACTAAAACGAGAACTAATATTCTTCCGCAAATCAGTCTGGCCACTAAGAGAAGTCATAAGATCATTACAAGCAGAAGGACATCCAATAGTAGAAGACGAAAACCAAATCTACTTACGCGATCTTCACGATCACCTAATGCAAGTAATAGACATAACCGAAACATATCGAGACATCCTAGGAGAAATGCTCGACGTCTACCTCTCAACAATTAGCAACAAACTAAACGAAGTAATGAAAGTCCTAACAATTATTTCTACTATTTTCATTCCAGTAACATTCGTAGCAAGCATCTACGGAATGAACTTTGAATACATGCCCGAACTACATGACCCAAACGGCTACTGGTACATCATGACCCTAATGGCCATAATCATCGGAGTAATGGTAATATACTTCAAAAGAAGAAAATGGCTCTAATCATCATTCGCAACAACGCTACGCAAATCAACTAACTTTAATACCCTAGTTGCTCGGCTCTTAATAACTTCCTTCAACTTACTTCTAAGACTAGAAATAGTATCCGGCAACCCAGTGTGTACTGTTTCAATTAAATTTTCAAGCTTCGAAACGGCCACTTTGTGCTCAAACTTACGACGAAGCAAATCATACGCATGCTCAACTTGAAAATCCTGCAAAATTACTCTAGCGCCATCTTCATGAAAACCACTCTTATGAAAAAACTCAACCGCCCGGGGGTAATCCCCATTAGCTGCAAACTTAGCACCGCGCCTAAAGTAAACAACCGGTCTAACCTTCAAAACAATTCGTGGTTCACGTCGATTCAAAATACGAGCCATAACTAAAAAATTAACCCAAACCCTGCTTTTAAATTCATAACCAATCTAAATAAATTAAGAAAACAAACAAAAAAATGTCATTACTCATCCCTAAACTAAGCAAAATAGACGCGCTACTAATCTTCGTACCACTAGTACTAGCAACCAAATTCCTAAACCTAGCCCTAAGTCCAGTCGTAATATTCGCACTATCAATCATCGCAATCCTACCACTAGCCGCAAAAATGGGCGAAGCAACCGAAGACCTAGCACTACACTACGGAAGCCACATAGGCGGGCTGTTAAACGCGACATTCGGCAACGCCGCAGAGTTAATAATCGCACTAATAGCAGTCAGCAAAGGACTAACCGAACTAGTCAAAGCATCACTAACCGGATCCATAATCGGCAACCTCCTATTCGTACTAGGAATTAGCATCGTAGTAGGAGGACTCAAATACAAAGAACAAAAAATATCAAACAACATAGCCGGCATGAACTCAACCATGCTACTAATCGCAGTCATATCAATAGTCATTCCCAGCATCTTCGCACTAATACCCGGACACGCAATAGCAGACGAAAACAACCTAAGCATCGTAATATCAATACTACTAATCGTACTATACGCACTCTCAATGGTATTCTCACTCAAAACACACAGCTACCTATTCACCAAAAAAAACGCGACACACGAAGAACCAAAATGGACAAAACTACACGCCGCCATAATGCTAATCACCGCAACCATACTACTAGCCCTAATATCAGAAATACTAATATCACAAGTAGAACAAGTAGGACACACATTCGGCATCTCAGAAATATTCCTCGGAGCAGTAATAATAGCACTAGTAGGCAACGCAGCAGAACACCTAGCCGCAATATTCTTCGCACTCAAAAACGACCTAGACCTAGTAGTCAACGTAACCGTCGGAAGCTCCCTACAAATCGCACTATTCGTAGCACCACTCACAGTCCTCGCAGGAGTATACCTACACGTACCAATGAACCTAGTATTCACAACATTCGAAGTAATAGCACTATTCGCATCCGCAATAGTAGTAAACGAAATAGCAAACGACGGAAGAGTAAACTGGTTCGAAGGCGCCCAACTAATAATACTCTACACAATCATAGCCGCACTCTTCTACTTCATCCACTAAACCGGCTAGTAATTAATAAGAAAAAAAATGCAGGGGAAGGGATTTGAACCCTCGAACCCCTAAGGGACAGGATCTTAAGTCCAGCGCATTTGACCAGGCTTTGCTACCCCTGCATAAAATTAATTTTTTTTAATTTTCTTAACAGAATAAGTAAAATAATTTAGCACGGACAAAGTTTAAAACGCTTTATAATTAACGCTTAAACTCGCGGTAACTATCTACTGCTGTTTTCACTAGTACAATTCCAATAAATGCCCATGTTACATTTGCACTCAGTATACTGGGAAACATTATTAGTGCAAATACAAGTGCAATAATCACCCCATGAATTAAGATGATTCTTTTGTACGGCGAGAACATCAAATCAAAACTAAACTCTTGCGCCTTACTAGTAAAATAACTAAACGCGCTACTCGCAATCAAAAACAACACAACGAGCGCCACCTGAGGCAAAAACGAAAACAAATAATCAAGCGACGGCGCAATCTGCTCTGAAGGTACGTTATTAGAAAGAGCCAAAAGCACAGCTAAAAACATTCCATGCCCAAAACAAAACGCGCCATAATGCACCGCAAAGAAAAGAGAAAGAATAGTCTTCTGCACTTGCTCGCCTTTACTGCGAAGCATCTCCAAAAAATTAAACGCGCCAATAATAATATTTTCAAACCAATAAAGTACAATTAACTCTACTAAAGTCCAATTAGCAGCAAACAAACCTACGAGTGGAAGCAAATTTCCCGCTACTGAAACTAAAACTCGTTTTAACTTATCATCCATAACTACTACACCTAATAACGACTAGTTAGATATAAAAACGTTGAGAAGCCTTATTCTTTTCGTAATTATCAGTAACTAATTTTAATTTTAGTTAAAAACAAAGTGTAAAATATTTAAATATGGCAAAATTCCCAGCAGCAGAAAAAGCGCTCCTATCAGTAATGATTTGCAAAAAATGCAAAGCCAGAAACTCAAAAAGCGCAAAAGTATGCAGAAAATGCAACTACGCAAACCTAAGAGTAAAAAGAGCCAAGAAGAAGGACGTCAAATCCGGCGGAAAGTAAAACTAAACTTACGCTAGTCTCTCTAATTCTTTCTTTTCACTCCCCTTTCACTACCCTTCCTTTTTTTTTAACTAATTACTACTAAAAATTAACCGCCCCGATAGCTCAGGGGTAGAGCGTTACCTTGGTAAGGTAAAGGTCGCGAGTTCAATTCTCGCTCGGGGCTCTAATCCCAACTACACAAACAACAAAAACCTTTCTTCTTTTTTTTATACACAAACAACGAGTTGAACACTTAATCATATGCCAGAGTCAAACGAAAAAATAGAAGAAAAAGTAGAAGAATACTTCGCAGTAAACCTAAACTACGACATCGACTCACTAGGCAACCTAGTACAACTCTACACATCACTAAAAGACTACTGCGCGCACATGGCAGGAGAAAACAACTACTACCGAGAAGAACTATCAAGAAGATTCTTCGAAACCAGAACAGAACTAAACATACTAGGACTAAACCTCGACGCCTTACACTTCAAAGTCGTAGAACAAATCTCCAAAGTCAAAATAGCAATGACACAAGACAAAAAACCAGAAGTCAGCCTAGAAAAATTCAACACAGAAATTAAACAAAACCAAGAAAAACTCCAACAAGACCTACTTTTACTCCACCAAAAACTACTCCAACTCACCAAAGACCTACAAAACGAAGCAAAAGCGACCTCAAACGGCTTGCAACACTAAAAGGAGCCCCTGTAAAGCTTCTTTTCAACCATTTGCATGGTTTTTAAGCTTTATTCGCCAAACGTGCGAAAGGGTTAATAAACTCCAGTCAACTTACTAATTATGTCTTATTCACTTTTTCCCAACGACTTATTAATCGCGTTCATAGTATTTGCAGGTGCAATATTCTACTCCGGAAAACTAACCGGAATAAAAGTAAACCTAAACACCGCAATAATCCTAGGAATTATGCTACTATTCGTAGCGCCATTAATCACATACATAAGTTACGATTACAGCACAGTCATCGCACTCGCAATACTTGCTATACTCTCAACCAAGTACATGATAAATAAGTCAAGCTACATAAGCAGCGCCACACTCATGCTCGTAAGCATACTAGTAGGCGGCTACTTACTCGGCTGGCTCTATTAAAACAACATTAATAGAATCTAACACAAAAAAACAATCACATTTATTCGTTTAACAAAAACGTTTAATCCTAAAGAGGTCAACAAAAACATGCCTTATGTTTGCAACCACTGTCACAAAGAATTCTCAGATGAAGAAGTATCAAACGCAATCAGCGTAAGATGCACATACTGCGGAAACAAAGTACTATTCAAAAAAACAGCGCCCGTCGCAAGAACATTCAAAACACAATAAAAACCAACCTTTCCACTTTCTTTCAAAATTTTTTTTCTTCTATTTAAAAAAAAATATACAAAAAAATTGATGTGAATATTATATGGGTAAAAAAGGACCACGCAGAGGAAGTATGGCCTACTGGCCAAGAGTAAGAGCAGCAAACATGTCACCAAGAGTAAGAGCATGGAACACAGACTCAAAAGGACTAACAGGATTCGCCGGCTACAAAGCAGGAATGACCTCAATAGTCATGGTAGACGACTCAAACTCACCAACCAAAGGACAAGAAATCGTAAAACCAGTCACCATAGTAGAAGTCCCACCAATCCACATATTCGCAATCGTAGGATACAAAAACGAAATCCACGGACTAAGAGCACTAACACAAATCAACGCAAACAACATGCCAAAAGAACTCAAAAGAGCAATCCGCGTAGCCAAACAACAAGGCAACATCGCAGACCTAGAAAAACACGCAAAAGACCTCTCAGAAATCAGAGTAATGGCATCAACCAACCCAGTCAAAGCCGCAATCGGCAAAAAAACACCAGACATCCTCGAAATCGCACTAGGAGGATCAATCTCAGAACAACTCGAAACCGCTAAAACACTACTAGGAAAAGAAGTAAACATCTCAGACGTATTCAAAGACGGAACACTAGTAGACGCAATCGCAGTAACAAAAGGAAAAGGCTGGCAAGGACTCGTAAAAAGATTCGGAGTCGCACTCAACCCACACAAAGCAACCGCACACAGAAGAAAAGGAGGATCACTCGGAGCAGAAACCCAAGCCAGAGTATTCTACACAATTCCAAGACCAGGACAAATGGGATTCCACAGACGAACCGACGCAAACAAACGCATCGTCAAAATCTCAAAAGACGCAACTCCACTACCAGTATTCAAAAACTACGGCCCAATCAAAAGCCAATACATAATACTAGAAGGAAGCATCCCCGGCCCAGCAAAACGCTTAATCAAACTAAGACTAGCACTCGAAGCAAAAGAAGCCAAAGCGCCAACAATGCTAACCATAATCAAATAGAAACCTTACCAGATGTGATTTAATTTTTTATGAACGTTAAAATAATCGACAAATCCGGCAAAGCAACAAGCGCAACAGCCAAACTACCAAAACAATTCCACGAACCAGTAAGAGCAGACTTAATCAAACGCGCATTCCACGCACACAGAACACTCTTCCTACAACCAAAAGGAAACTACCTAAGAGCAGGATTCGAAACAACCGCAGAATACTACGGTAGAAGACACGCATGGAGACAAACAATCAACACAGGAAGATCAAGACTACCAAGAGAAAAACTCCCAGGCGGAAGACTCGGAAGAGTAAGAATCGTACCCCACTCAAAAGGAGGACACAGAGCACACCCACCCAAAGCCGTAAAAATGATCATCGAAAAAATCAACCTCAAAGAAAAAAACAAAGCAATCAGAAGCGCCATTAGCGCAACAATCGACAACGCACTAGTAGCAGCAAGAGGACACATATTCAAAGGCGACGTACCACTAATCGCAGACGCATCACTCGAAGAACTCAAAAAATCAAGCGACGCAATAGCATTCCTCGAAGCAGCAGGAATCCAAGCCGACTTACAAAGAGCAAGAGAAGGCAGACGCATGAGAAGCGGACGATCAAGACTAAGAAAAGGAGGATACAAAACACCAAAATCCGCCCTAATCGTAATCGCAAACGACAAAGGAATCTGGAAAGCAGCACGCAACATCCCCGGAATCGACGTAGTCAAAGTAACCGACCTAAACGCAGAACTACTAGCCCCCGGAGGAGTACCAGGCAGACTAACAATCTGGACCACCGACGCACTCAAAGCAATGGACGAACAAAAACTCTACATGTAAACAAACCGAGGAATGAAATTAAACTTATGAAATTTGTAATCGCACCAGTAACAACCGAAAAAAGCGTCTCAGCAATCGAAACGCAAAACAAAATGACATTCGCAGTCGAAAAAGTAGCAACCAAACCACAAGTAAAAGCAGAAATCGAAAAAGACTACAACGTCAAAATCGCAAAAATCACAATGCAAATAACCAACAAAGGAAACAAAAAAGCAACCGTAACCTTTGCAAAAGAAGGCCAAGCCGCAGACCTAGCAGCCAAATTCAAACTAGTGTAAAAATAAAGAGTTGATATTGATAATATGGGTAAAATGATTATAGCGCAAAGAAAAGGTAAAGGCGCATCACCAAACTACAGATCACCAGGACACAGATTCTTCGGAGACATCAGATACGAAAAAGAACTACACGACCTCACAACACCGCTAAGAGGACAAGTAGTAGAATTCGTAGACGACCCAGGCAGAGGACCAATACTCGCACAAATCCTCCTAGAAAACGGCCTAATCCTCTACAACATCGCACCAGAAGGAATGATCCTAGGAAGCTCAATACACGTCGGACCAAACCCAACCGCACACGAAGCCGGCGCAATCGTAAAACTAAAAGACTTACAAGACGGAACTCCAATTTACAACATCGAACTAAACCCAAGAGACGGAGGAAAACTAGCCAGAGCAAGCGGCGCAGTAGCCTACGTAGTCTCAAAAGACGAAGACAAAAACACAGTCGACATAAGACTAGCCTCAAGAGCAGTAAAACGCCTAAGCGGCGAATGCCTCGCAACAATAGGAATCGCATGCGGAGGAGGACACACTGAAAAACCATTCAAGAAAGCCTCAAACAAAATGTGGGCAATGCTCGCAAGAGGAAGAGAATGGCCACACACAAGAAGAGGCGCAATGAGTGCATACAACCATCCATTCGGAGGAAGATCATTCGGAAAACCAACATCCGTATCAAGAAACACTCCACCAGGAAGAAAAGTCGGACACATCGCCTCATCAAGAACCGGACGCAAACGCGGCAGACAAACAACCAACGCCGGCGACCAAAAGAAGTAACCACAGGTGAAAATATTCATATATGGCTAAATTTACATATCACGGAAAAACAAACGAAGAACTCAAAAGCATGCCAATGGACGAATTCGTAAAAACAATTCCATCCAACATGCGCAGAGCACTACGCAGAAACAACTTAAAATTCAGAAAATTCGTCGCCAAACTCGACAAAATCAAAAAGAAAGGCAAAAAATCAATGAAAACCCAAGTCAGAGAAATGGTAATCCTACCACAAATGCTCGACATGGACTTCATGGTATACACCGGCAAAGAATGGCAAAAAGTAGTAATCAAACCAGAAATGCTCGGACACCGCCTCGGCGAATACGCAATAACAGTAAAACAAGTAAGACACTCAGGACCAGGAATCGGAGCCACAAGAGGATCCAAGTCAGTCGAACTCAAATAAAAAAGGTTGAACATTTATGGGACTTTACAAATACGCTTTCAAAACACAAGACGAAAAAAAAGTAGCACGAGCGCAAGTTAGCGACTTAGACGCATCCTACAAAGACCTCTGCAACATCGCAACCGCAATCCGCGGACGAAGCACCACAGCAGCAATGAAAATCCTAGACGAAGCAATGGAAATGACAAAAGCCATTCCATACCCAACCTTCGGAAAAGGAACAGGCCACAAAGGAAACATCGGCGGCAAAAGAGGAAAATACCCCAAGAAAGAATGCCAAATGATGAAAAACCTCCTAAGAGACGCAGTAGCAAACGCACAAGTCAAAGGACTAGACGTTGAAAACCTAAGAGTACACAACGTCGCAGCCTACAAACAAAACGTCTTCCCAAGATACAGAAGATTCTGGGCATCCGGACCATCAATAGGATACGGAAAACAATCAGTAATGAGCAACTACACAACCGCAAGAATCGAAATCACACTCTCAGAAAGACAAAACGCAAAACCAACCGCAAAAACCGCAAAACCAACAACCAAAACCGTAAAACCAGCAGCAAAAGTAGAAAAAGTAGCTGAAAAACCAACACCAAAAGCGGAACACAAACCAGCGGCCAAAGCAGAAAAGAATTAAGAGGTTAATATTTATGGCATCAGAACGAAAATTCGTACTAAAAGCACTACACGACTTCGACGTCAAAGAATTCCTCGGCAAAGAACTCTCAAGCGCAGGAGTATCAAGCATTGAAATACAAAAAACTCCAATCGCAACAAGAATCACAATCGCCGTAAGAAGACCAGGCCTCGTCGTAGGAAAGAAAGGAAAAACAATCAAAGACATCACCGACGTACTCAAAACAATCTACGGAATCGACAACCCACAAATCGAAGTAATCGAAGTACAAAACCCATCACTCGACGCAATCCTAATGGCAGAAAAAATCGGACGCCAACTAGAAGTCAAAGGACAAGTCAAATCAGTAATGCGCTTTGCAGTCAAAGAAATCATGGACGCAGGAGCAGTAGGAACTGAAGTAAGATGCGCAGGAAAACTAGTCGGAAAAGGTGGAAAAGCCAAAAACGTAGCAATCCGCAAAGGATACCTCAAGAAATCAGGAGAAGAAGCCAAAAAAGTCAAAGTCGGAACATTCACAGCCTACCTAAAAGCAGGAGCAATCGGAATAACCGTCAAAATCGTACTACCAGGCACACAATTCTCAGACCACATCGACACAAGCACACTAACACTCCCATCAAAAGGAGACGCACAAATGCCAACTGACACAACAAACGCACAAGAAGAAACAACCGCGGCAGAAAAAATCGAAAAGGCAAAAGAAGAAAAAATCAAACGCGTAAGAGCCAAAAAAGCAGCAGAAAACACACCAAAAGAAGCGCCAAAAGAAGAAAAAACCGAAGACGCAACTGCTGAAAAACCAAAACGCAAAGCCCCCGCAAAGAAAAAAACAGCAGAAAAACCTGCTGAAAACCAATAAGGTGCCTCACAAATGAAAGGAGATAAACGCAAAATCAAAGAAATGTCACTAGAACAACTAGACGCTAAAATACTAGAACTAGAAGCACAAATCGCAAAAGAAAGAGGACTACTTAAAACAGGAAGCAAAAAAACACACATGCCATCCTATTTAAGAAAACAACTCTCACGCACACACAACTACAAACATTCAAAAAGCCAAACCGCAAAACCAGCCAAGAAGTAGGTTTAAAAGGTAGAACTTTTCGAATAATTCTAACACTCTAAAGAGGGTTTTAACTAGAAAAAAATGTCTGAAATTTGTCCAAAATGTGGATTACCACTAGAAATTTGCGCCTGCCAAGCAATCCAAAAACAAACAGGAGCAAACATAAAAGTATACGCGACTAAAAAACGCTTCAACAAACTAGTAACAATCGTCGAAGGACTTTCCGGAGAAGACCTCAAACGCACAGCAAAAGAACTCAAAACACTCCTTGCATGCGGCGGGTCATTCAAAGACGGAATGATAGTACTCCAAGGCGACCACAAACTAAAAGTCAAAGACGCCCTAATAAAAATGGGCTACCCAGAAGACACAATCAAGTTAATCACAATAGTAAAATAACTTTTTTTAACTCCACTTCACCCCCCAAAAAATTCACGATAACCCAAACCGTCTCATGTTAAATCGAAAGCAGGAAACCATCTTAGGAGAATTAATCTCCAAAGAAGTAAAAATAATCAAATCAAACTGCAAAGATTTACAAGACAAAACCGGAATTGTAATAGACGAAACAACTAACACTCTATTAATTCAACACGGTACAAAACGCTTTCGCATTCCAAAAGCCACATGTACCCTTGAAATAAACGGAGAAATAGTAAACGGCAAACTTCTCGTAAGCAAGCCACAAGATCGTACTAAAAACCTTTCCAAAAAAATATTGCGCTAAACCCAAAAATCTAGATTTTTAGCCGCAATTACACTGCGTCCGTTACACGTGGTTAGTACCAAGCATATCTAAAACTAATCTAGAGTAACCAAAAAAAATTTTTTTACCCAAAAAAACAAAACAAGAATGGCGATAAATAAAATTATGAGCGAAAATGGACTTCCAAAAAGCAAAAAACCAATATCCGCAAGAGGAGCAGTAATGAGCGGAATCGTAGTATCAGCAAAAGCAAAGAAAACCGCAGTCGTACAAGTAGACTACTTCCGAAAAGTATCCAAATACGGCCGTCTAGAAAAACGCAGAAGCAAAATACACGTACACGTACCAGACGCAGTAGAAGTAAAAGAAGGAGACACAGTAGAATTTTCAGAATGCAGAAAAATCTCCAAAACCAAATCACACGTAGTAACAAAAGTATTACAATAATGCAAAAAAAGGTCGAAATAGATTTATGTTAGGTTTACAAGCAAGAATGACAAAACCCCTCACAGTAGGGTCAACACTCGTATGCGACGACAACAGCGGCGCAAAAATCGTAATGATCATCGGAGTCAAAGGAATCAAAGCAAGACTTAGAAGAGTACCAAACGCAGGAATCGGAGACATCGTAATCGTATCCGTCAAAAAAGGCAAACCAGAAATGGTAGGCAAAGTCGAAAAAGCAGTAATCACAAGACAAAAGAAAGAATTCCGCAGAGGAAAAGAAAGAGTACAATTCGAAGACAACGCATGCGTACTAATCGACGACAACAACCTCCCAAAGGGAACTGAAATCAAAGGATGCGTAGCAAGAGAAATCGCAGACAGATTCGCAAAAGTCGTAGTAAACGCACCCGCAGTAGTATAACATTTTAAAAAAAAGTGATATTAATTATGAACTTAAAAGTTAAAACAAAAGCAAAACACGTCTCATCACAACCAAGAAAACAAAGAAAAGCAATCTACACAGCTCCACTACACAAACAACAAAAAACAATGCACGCACACGTAGCAAAAGAACTAAGAGCCAAACTAAAAGTAAGATCAATGCAAATCCGCAAAGGAGACAAAGTAAAAATAATGCGCGGAAAATTCGCAAAAACAACCGGTAAAGTACTAAACGTAAACCTAAAAAGACAATTCATAACCGTAGAAGGCGCACTCCTCAAAAAACAAGGCGGAAAAGAAACCTTCGTAAAAATCCAACCTTCCAAAGTACTAATACTAGAAGCAGTTGACAGAAAATAAAAACAAAAGAAAATTAATTGGTGAAAATTTAAACTTATGGCATCTCATGGTAAAAAAAGACACACAAAAAGAATCGCAATGCCCGTAGCAAACCCAGCTGCCCGCAAAGTCAAAAAATGGATGAAAACAACCTCCGCAGGAGCACACGCAAAAGAACACTCAGCACCACTAGTAGCAGTCCTAAGAGACCTACTAAAAGTAACTGAAAACGAACGCGAAGCAAAAAGAATCCTAAACGACTCACAAGTCAAAGTAGACGGCAGATTCATCAAAGACAAAGGATTCGCAGTCGGACTAATGGACGTAGTCGAAGTACCAAAACTCAAACTCGCAAAAACAATCATATTCGTCAACTCCAAACTCAAAACCACAAACGCAACCGCAGGAGAAAAACTCTGCAAAATCACCGGCAAAAAACTAATCGCAGGCGGAAAAACACAACTCAACCTACACGACGGAAGAAACATCACCACCAGCAAAACAACACTCAAAACCGGAGACACAGTAAAAATCCAAGTACCAACACAAAAAGTCGTCGAAGAAATAAAACTCGAAAAAGGCGCACACTGCTACGTATCAAGCGGACGCCACTCAGGAAAAACAGGAACACTAGTCGAAGTAATCGAATTTGCAGGATCAACAAGACCAAACGTCAAACTACAAGCACAAGACGGAACCGAATTCATCACACTAAAAGACTACGTATTCGCAGTAAACAAAAACTTCACAGTATAAAAAAAAGTGATAATTAAACATGACTAAAATGCAACAAGTTCAACTAGAAAAAATCACCCTCAACGTAGGAGTAGGACAATCAGGAGAACCCCTACAACGCGCAAAAGAACTACTAGAAAAACTCTCAAACTCAAAACCAGTTCTAACCGCCGCAAAAGACCGAAACCCAACCTTCAAAATCAGAAAAGGAGACTTAATCGGAGCAAAAGTAACCCTAAGAAAAGCAGCCGCACAAGACGTACTCGGAAGATGCATCAAAGCCTGCGAAAACTCACTACTCCTCGGAAACTTCGACAAAAACGGAAACGTATCATTCGGAGTCAAAGAATACATCGACGTACCAGGAATGAAATACGACCCCAAACTCGGAATGATGGGATTCGACGTAGCAGTAACACTATCCAAACCAGGAATCCGCGTACAACGCAGAAAAATCGCGAAAACCAAAGTACCACAAAAACAAAAAGTCACACGCGAAGAAGCAATAGCCTACATCAAAGACACCTTCAAAGCTAACATAAAAGAAAAAGAAGACGAATAAAAACAGAGGTAATGTTCATATGGTTCAAAAAATCGAAACAAAATTCAAAAAACGAGGAAAACGCAAATGCAGATTCTGCTCAACAGCCCGCGGTCTAATCCGAAAATACGGGCTATACACCTGCAGAAGATGCTTCAGAGAACGCGCCGAAGAAATCGGATTCGTAAAATACAACTAAAAAAATAAGTGATTAATTAATTATGACTGATATAATTGCAAGCTCACTAAACTCAATAAAAGTATGTGAACACAAAGGAAAAGCCAACTGCACACTCAAATGGAACTCAAAACTCCTAGACGCAGTTCTAGACCAATTCCAAAAAAACGGATACATTGAAAAATACGACGTAACCGGCCCACAAAACAAACAAAACATCACAATCAAACTCTCCGGAAAAATAAACAAATGCGGAGCAGTAAAACCAAGATTCTTCGTCAAAAACGACGAATGGGAAAACTGGGAAGTAAAATACCTACCCGCAAAAGGAGTAGGAATCCTAGTAGTAACCACACCAAACGGAGTAATGACACAAGAAGAAGCCAAAACACAAAAACTCGGCGGACGCTTACTAGCCTACGTATACTAAAGTGATATTCAAATATGACAAACGCTACTAAAAAAGAAACAAAAAAAGAAGCTAAGAAAAAAGCCGAAGAACTAGTAATCGACATGCCCCTAACAAACGGAGCAAACGTCCAAATCACAAACGGCACACTAACCTTCAATGCAAACGGAAAAACATTCACAAAAACATTCAACCAAAAAATCCTAAACGTCACCGCACAAGAAGGCAAAGTAATAATCAAAGTAATCGGCAAACCAACAAGAGCCAAAACAGCACAAGCCTACTCAATCAAAGCACACCTACGCAACATGAACCAAGGCGCGACAACTGAATACAGCAAAGAAATGCAAATCATCTTCGCACACTTCCCAGTAACAATCGAAGTCAAAGGAAAAGACGTATTCATCAAAAACTTCCTTGGAGAAAAACAACCAAGAATGGCAAAAATCCACGGAGACGCCAAAGTCGAAGCAAAAGGACAAACCATCACAATCAAAGGAAACAACAAAGAAGACGTAGGCCAAACCGCAAACAACCTAAAACGCGCAACAAGAATTACAAACAAAGATAACAGAATATTCCAAGACGGAATATACTACTCATAAGTGATCAAAATAATATGGCAGCAAAACATCCAAAATTCCAAAGAGCAAATTACGGTTCAATCAAAAGAGTAAAAGCAGGCTGGAGAAAACCACGCGGTATCGACTCTAAAGCAAGAGGACAACTCAAAAGCGCAGGAGCACACCCAGACGTAGGCTACAGATCACCAAAAGCCACACGCGGCTACCACCCAAGCGGCAAACCAGAAACCCTAGTACACAACGTAAAAGAAATACTAGCAATCACCGCCGGACACATCGCACGCATCGCAGGCACAGTTGGAGCAAAAAAACGCGCCGAAATCAAAAAAGCCGCCGCAGAAAAGAAAATCAAAATCGTAAACTAAAAAAGAGTTGAAACTAATAATTTATGGCACTTGAAACAGTAAAAAGAATCGCAGGACGCCTCTTCAAAACAGGAGGAACAAGAGTAAAAATCCTCGACGTAAAAGCAGCACAAGAAGCACTCACAAGCGAAGACGTACGACAACTAGTAAAAGACAAAAAAGTAGTAATCGCGCCAAAAATGGGAGTCTCAAGAGTACGCGCACAAGAAAAAGCAATCGCAGTACAAAAAGGAAGACGCAGAGGACCAGGATCAATGAAAGGATCCAAATACTCAAGACAATCAGCCAAAGAAAGATGGATTGAAAAAATCAGAGCACAAAGAGAACTACTAGCCAAACTCAAACCAGCACTCAAAGAAGGACAATACAGAAGACTATACTACATGATCAAAGGAAACGCCTTCAAAAGCTCAAAACAACTCCAAAACTACGTACAAGAAAACAAACTATTAAAGTAAAAGTGATGTTAATATGACAAAAGCAAACGGACCATTATTCGCAATTCATTACAGACGAAGACGCGAAGGCAAAACAGACTACTCAAAACGCCTAGCACTACTTAAATCAAGAAAACCAAGACTAGTAATCAGAAAAACAAACAGAAACCTAGTCGCACAAGTAGTAGAATTCACACAAGTAGGCGACAAAGTAATCGCATACGCTACAAGCAGAGAACTAAACGAACACGGCACAGGAAACAAATGCAACACACCATCAGCATACCTAACTGGCCTTGCCGTAGGAAAACGCGCCAAAGAAAAGAAAATAACCGAAGTCGTAGTAGACCTAGGCAGACAAACTGCATCAAAAGGATCACTCCTATTCGCAGTAGTAAAAGGAGCAATCGACGCAGGCCTCAAAACAGACGTAGCAGCAGACAAACTTCCAAAACAAGAACGCATGCAAGGCAAACACCTAAGCGACAAAACACAAAGCGTCTACGACAAAGCCAAGAAAAAACTCGCAGCATAAAAAAAAGGTTGATGTTTAAATTATGAGAAATGACAGAAACGATAACAGAAGAAGAGAAACACCAAAAGCGCCATGGACTCCAAAAACAGAACTAGGACGCAAAGTAGCAGCAGGCCAAGTAACCTCACTAGACCAAATCTACGCGACCGGTCAAAAAATACTCGAACCAGAAATCATCGACGCACTAGTACCAGACCTACAAGAAGTAGTAATGGACGTATCAAGCACACAACGTATGACTAGCTACGGAAGAAAAATGCAAATGAGAGCAGTAGTAATCATCGGAAACAAACGCGGATACATCGGACTAGGACAAGGAAAAGGAGCCGAAGTAATCGACGCAATCTCAGAAGGAATCCGCGACGCCAAAAAACACCTAATGAAAGTCGAATTCGGATTCGGATCATGGGAAGGCGGAGACGCAAACACACTATCCGTACCAAGAGCAGTCACCGGAAAAGCAGCATCAACACAAATAACACTCAAACCATCTCCACCAGGAGTAGGAATCGTAGCAGGAGAAACAGCCAAAAAAGTACTCGAACTAGCCGGATACCAAAACGTCTGGACTACATCAAAAGGCCGAACAAGAAACATCAAAAACATGATCGCCGCTACAATCAACGCACTAGAACAACTAACCACACTAAGAAACGGTAAATTCAAAAAATAAAGTGATTAAAATAAAATGAAAATATTAGCAGTTATTAGAGTACGTGGAAGCAAACAACTTCGCATGAAAATCAACAACACGATGAACAGCTTCTTACACTTAACAAGAAAAAACCACCTAGTCTTAATCCCAGAAACACCAGCAGCAAAAGGCTGGCTACAACTCTGCAAAGACTACGTAACCTACGCTGAAGTAAACGAAGCAACCGTAAAAACATTAGTCGAAAAGAAAGGACGCATAACTGGAGACAAACCAGTACCAGCAAAAGACATCGACGCCATAACAAAAGAAATAATGGCAGGCAAAGTCAAACACGCCACATTCAAAGGAGTATTTAGACTAAACCCACCAAAAGGCGGATTCGAAGGATCAATCAAACTACCATACCCAGAAGGTGCAGTAGGAAAACGCCCAACCGACTCAATGACCAAACTCATTGAATCAATGATGTAAAAAAAAGTGATATTAACATATGACACGAAGAATTAGAAGTCCAAAACGCAAACACGCAGGCAACCGAACCTTCGGATACGGAAACAAGAAAAACAACCGTGGAAAAGGAAACAAAGGAGGACACGGACGAGCAGGTTACCACAAACACAAATGGATGCACACAATCAAATACGAACTAGATCACATCCGCAGTGAACACACTGGATTCACAAACCAAACCGCCCACGTAATCCCAACAATAACCCTCGAACAAATCGAAGTTATGTGCAACAACGGCAAACTAACTGCAAAAGACGGTGCTTTTACTTACACAAATAAGGAAGTTAAACTACTATCAAACGGCACTTTAACACACAAAGTACACTTCACTGTACACAGCGCAGCTAAAAAAGTAGCAGAAAAAATCGCAAAAACAGGCTCAACACTCAAAACACTTTTCGTAGAAAAAGAAAAAGTAGCCAAAACTGCTCCAGTAAAGAAAGACGCCAAACCAGCAGAAGTAAAACCAGCGGCGCCAGCAGCTAAAGCAGCCAAGCCACAAAAAGCATAAAACCCTTTTATCCCTTTTCTCTTAAACCTTTTTTTTTCCTTTACTAATTCTAAACAAAAACATACTTCTTTTTTTAAAAAACAATTCAATCTACTTACTATAAGGATAGGGCTTATTAAGGTCTAATTTCCTACTTTTTTCTATTCATATAAAACACTATTTTTACGAGTTGATACAAATAAAAAATGCTTAACATTATTAGACCAATAACCGACTTGCTGCCCGAAGTAGCCAAACCAACAAGACAAAACTCGCTCAAAGAAAAACTACTCTGGACATTCGCCGCACTCCTAATATTCTACATACTAGGACAAATATTCCCAATCGGAATAGACAAAGCAGGCATCGCAAGCTTCGAACGTCTCGAAATTCTCCTAGGTTCAAAAACCGGAACATTAATCACCGCCGGAATCGGACCAATAATCCTCGCATCAATCTTCCTACAACTAGCAGTAGGATCAGGCCTAGTAAAAATGGATCTATCCACACCAGAAAACAAAAGAGCATTCCAAGGCCTACAAAAACTACTCGCGATCATTTTAGCTTTTGTTGAAGGATTCATCTACGTATTTTCAAACTTCATCCCAGCAGCAGGCGCACTAGCAGGATCAACATCAATACCACTCTTCGGAAGCGTATTCATAACACAAGTAATCGTAGCCTTACAACTAGTCGCAGGATCACTACTACTACTATACTTAGATGAAGTAGTACAAAAACACGGAATCGGATCAGGAATATCACTATTCATCGCAGCCGGAGTAGCACAAGCAATCTTCGTAGGCGCACTAAGCATCGCATCAACCGGAAGCGTACCCGCCGGCTTAATCCCACAAGCAATATACTACCTAACAACCGGAGACGCAGCAAGAGCAATATGGACTGTAATACCAATCATATTCACAATCGCAGTATTCCTAGTCGCAGTATACGCCGAAGGAATGAAACTAGAACTACCACTCTCATACGGACAAGCAAGAGGAATGGGCGCAAGATACCCAATCAAATTCCTATACGTATCAAACATACCAGTCATCCTCGCAAGCGCAGTACTCCTAAACGTACAACTACTAGGACTATTCGCATCACACGCAGGCTTTCCACTACTAGGACACTACCAAGGCAACCAACCACAAGACGGAATCGCATACTTCGCAACCTCACTACCATCACCACTACTAATCGTAGGAGGATACCCCGCATACATGCAATTCATCTCAACACCAAGAGAAATCACACACATACTAGTATACGGCCTACTACTCGTAACACTATCGGTAATATTTGGATGGTTCTGGATAGAATCCACCGGAATGGGCTCACGCAACGTAGCACAACAACTAAACAGATCCGGAATGCAAATCCAAGGCTTTAGACAAGACCCAAGAGTAACAGAAAACATACTCGACAGATACATCCCAGTAATCACAGTCCTCGGAAGCGCATTCGTAGGAATACTCGCATGGTTTGCAGACATCACCGGAGCACTCGGAACAGGAACCGGAATCCTACTAACCGTCGGAATCATATACAAATTCTACGAAGACCTAGCACAACAACAAATCTTCGACATGTACCCAGTACTAAACAAAATCGTAAGACGCTAAACCACTTTAAAACCCCCCCCAATTTTTCTCTCTCTTCTCTAAGAGGTAACTAAAAAATGTTTTTTGCTGACGCCGTAACCGAAATTACAATTTGGTCAATACTATTCTCACTTCTAAGTTTTTTCATTAACTACAAATGGGGAAACCGACAAAAAGTAAAAGACATACAAAAAGAAGTACAAGACTACCAAAAACAAATGGCCGCCGCGGTTAAGGAAAAGAACGACGCTAAAGTAAAAGAACTACAAAACAAAGACCGCGAAATGATGGAAAAAATGCAAGAAATGATGCTCCTACCACTCAAAACAATGATCATCATACTACCACTATTCTTCATCGTAATCACACTAATCACCTCAACATACCACGACTTCATAATCAAACTACCATTCGCAATACACATAAGCGAAATACTATCACTCAAAATCCTATCCTCTTCACTATACGGGCCAAGAGGATACTTCATAGTAGTATCAATATTTGCAAACCTACTCCTAGAACTAATATACTCCAAAACAATAGGAAAAGACAAAACCAAAACAGGAAAAGTACTAGAAGGAAAAATAACAAACACAAAACCACTATAAACTAATTCGCTTTTTGTCGTTTGACATAAACAGCTTACTTTTCCTTTTATAAGTATATTAAACGTACTACGTTTACTAAAAACAAAAAAAGGTCAAACCCCCTTTAAAAAAAAATTTAGGTGCACGTGTAGAGACGTAAAGACAAAAAAATTAAAAAAAGAAGGTTACTTTAAAAACATCCCTTCAAATTTACTTTTTTTAAACTAATTAAAGCACTAGTTTTAAACCGCGCATTTATCGCAAATACTTTGCTTTAAAATTAACCATTTCCTCTCGTGCTTTTCACAAACACTACAAATCGCCCGACCGCACTTACTGCATTTCTTATGGCACTTTGTGCACACTAATCTTTTACAGTGAGGACATTCCTTCATACAATCAAGGCAATTCTTATCTTTACATCCAGGGCATTCAACTAGACACTTAAAACACGAGTAATCGCCACACAACCTACATTTGCTGTGATGTTCATCGCATGAAACGCCGCCACACTTACCACAAGTAAAACCAGTTGTAATAGACTTATTACACGAAACACAACGCGCAATCTGCGCGACTTCGCCCCAATTATTACTCAACTCATGAGTAGTTTCGCTACGCGTACCCGTAATTTTCACTGGAGTAACTTCACTTGGCACTAGCATAAGTTTAACTTTAACATCCAAGTCCCTAATGTTAGGTGAAAACCTGATTCTTCGTACTGCTACGCGGGCCTTTCTTTCAAAAGTTTTATTCGTATATTCGTATTCTCTTTTAGATCTACGAACGTTAAACTCAACTTCTCTTTTAACTGCATTGCGCTCAGTTTCTAATCTTCTAATTCTCTTACGTATTATCTTTGCTTGATAACCATCTTCACGTTTTAACTTATTCTTGTTACTTTCAAGCTCACGCTCAATTCTCTTTTGTTTACTTTCCAAATCCGCAATTTTATTCTTATATTTGCGTTCAATAAACTTAATTTCTTCATTCTTCTTACTTTCAAGTTCTGCTTTATTCCATTCTAATACTTGATTTAAACTACGACTCTGCTGCTTAGTAAGTAAGGAAACGTAGTAAACGCCTCGAGTTTTGTTCTTGAACTGCTTTTTGAACGCGTAAATTACTCGTGAAGGTGGTTTTTTGCAATGCTCTAAAACGCAATTACTTGGCAAACGTAGCGTCGTTTGCGCATCTTTTAACCTGCTATCTACGTAGCTACGAACTAAATTATCTACGAGTGGGCCACTTTTTTCTTTTATGTGTAGTAGTCCTTTATTTTTTTCAAGCTCAATCTCAACAAGTACATGCGGTTCAAGTACTCGCTTAACTTTATCTCTTTGCAATACTGCGCGGGTGTCAATCTTTCGCTTATAATTTGAAAGCGCATCATCCGAACTAGTAATCGGCGGGCAATAAACAACTTCAACATCACGACACTGAGACTTGCTACTATCCACCATTGCCTTCAAACGATTAGCATTGTAATCAACTTCACTACCATCCGCATTCGCTATTACAGGCAACTCTTCGAACATAGCATCCTGCGGAAGCAACTGTGACAT
>CAZERP010000011.1:27475-29918 GCA_964514805.1 Microcaldota archaeon | reverse complement strand
TATATAATTATAGTGTGGATGCGCGGTTATGTACTCTTCCCCGGGGGGAATATCTAGTGTATTTCTAATTCTACTATCTAAAACTTCCATTAGACTTTCGTCTTTGTTTAATCTATCGTAGTTCGCCGCGTCTACATTATTCAAGTCTAAAAGCGCAACGCCATTGAAATCTTTGTCCGATAACAAGTCATTACTTCCTTGTTTTATACTAAACTTATGTAAGGCAATTCCCGCATAAGACCTAGCAACATGAAAAATTATAAGTAATCGATTTTGAATATTTTTATATAATGCGAATCGCTCTGTATTGGTAGGGTTTGCCTTCACGGGTAAACCATAATGTGCTTGTAATGATTGAATAAAATCACTTTTAGCTAATCGGGGATTGTTATAAAACTCTTTAATTCTAGTATTAGTAGCCGGAACTTCTCTAATCAAAACTTTAGGGTTACCTATTCCTAGACTTTCATTTTCATGCAAAGAAAACTTAACTACTCCTTTCTTACCATTTAATTTACGATATCGCGTTGCCGTTGATTCAAGTAAACTAAAACTAGCAACTGGCTTTGCAAACGGAGCATTACTCGGCGCGTTAAGTGACTTAGCCAATTCGGGTTCTTCTTTTTTAAAACGCGCATAAGCTGCCTTAAGTTTAGCGTAATAATCATATTCTTCATAAATCCCATCAAAAAGCGCGCCATATAATTTATCTTTAGCTCTACCTAATGGAATTTGAACCCCAATTACCTTATCATCTGCTATAATGTCATCATTAATGTTTCTTCTTTGAGCTCGATTTAGTCTATTTCCAATTCCTTTAATACTCCAAACACGCTTTCCATCTTTTGTCGCTATTACTCGGCCCTGCTGCTCATCTGCGGGAAAGTGAGTTGCATGAAATGGAAGCAAGTAAATATCATTATAGTCGACACCAAGATGGCTAAACTTCCGATCAAAATAAATCTTAGCTAACTTACCTTTTAATCCAGTTAAGCTCGCTGCATGATGAATTCCACGTCGCTTAATTAACTCACTAAGACTTTCTTCATCATCCCCTTCGCGTCTTTCGCGTAGCGCCATTACAAATTTACTTTTATCCTTTAAATTTCCAAAAGTAAATGGCTCAAGTGACTTTTGCGAAGATAAAGTATTCATTTAATTACTATTACCTTTCAACGGTTGTTCTTTTAACTTTTCATGTTTTAACTAACTAGAGGTTTTTTCGTAGCTTTTGCTTCCTTGGATCACTAAGAAGACGGACTCAAAGAGTCCAATTACGCCCAGTAGCGTTAGCTATAGCCAAAAAGCCATTAATCGTACTAGTTTTATCGACCAAAAAGAACCAACTGTCGAGATATTCCAATCAGGTCTAGATGTAGTAATAGTCGCCCACTTCGATGGACTACTTAGAGATGAAGTTGCGGTTAAAATGAACCCGAACGAAATAACCTTCACTGTAAAAGAACCACAAGACAAAGAACAATTGAAACGAATGGGTTATTACAGTGCAGAAATCGCCCGAATGTACGGCTGGACCAAAACATACCAATTACCAATTGCGGTAAATACGGCTACCGTTAAGCACACGTGGAAAAACGGCGTAATGGAAATAAGAGCAGAAAAGAAAAGATAAGAATTATAGTTTTCTTTGTGTTTTTTCTAGTTTTGAATTCGCGTGCATTTTTAGTAGTGCTATAAACTCTTCTTTTTCGCTAGCGTCAAACTGCGCTTCAATTAATGACTGTTTATTACTTAAACCTACATCTAAATGCGCTAACCGAATACCTTTAGGATGATGATAAACATAACCTACAGTTTCAATTTCGCCCGTAATAAGCGGCTTTGTAACTCGACTAGCATGAGTATAGCCCGCTTCTTTTAATCTACGTTCTAATTTAGGATCTCTTAAGGGAGATTTACTGATATTAAACTCGGCCATATTTTAAATCACTTCAAAAATTTAGTTATATTCATTTAATGCTCTTTTCAACTCAGGATGTATCTTTTCGCGTGGGTTGTTTATCAACTCGAGTGCTTTTTCTAATGTAAAAAACTCGACTTTTTCTACTTCATGTGGACTTGGATTAAATGAGTCATTATAAATTCCCTTATATAGCTTAGTGAATTTTTTAGTTTTTTTCTTTTCATCATAGTAAAGATAACTTGCAACTTCTTCAAGCGCAGCATCTACGCCTAGTTCTTCTTTTAACTCACGGCTTGCCGCTACGAGGTATGTCTCGCCTTCGTCTACGTACCCGCCTGCGCTTGTACACCAATGTAAGGGTAAGTAGTGTAAGTTTTTGCCTCGTTGGTGTAATAACAATTCACCCTTGTCGTTAAATAACAAAATATGAACTATTCGGTGACTCAAACCTTCATCATTTACCTTAGATTTCGGAGCACTTCCAATAGGCTCATTAAAATCATCAACAACTTGAATTAA
>CAZERP010000011.1:9789-27375 GCA_964514805.1 Microcaldota archaeon | reverse complement strand
TTTTTTATTGGATTGCTTCTTTCGCGTATTTTCCAATTACAGGCAGCGCGTAGAATTCTCCGCTGTATGCTTTGAGCATTAGCATTACCCAAGTTAACATTGAAACTAGCCACCAGAGTGGAAGTAAGAACGCGCCTACTAGTGTAATTGCAAGAATGTACGTTACGAGTAATACCGTTACGCCCCAAGTTACGCTTTGTGCTGAGTGGAATTTGACGAGATCGTCATCTGGGTTGTGAAAATGTGCAAGTACTCCACCTAGTACGGGGATTGAATAGGCAAGTGCGGCGTCTAAGTTTCTTTCGCGGTTGTGCATTGTGTGTGGAACTTTCATCAAGCCAAACATTGCTTTGCCTTTGTGCTCCTTCTTGTTCGTGGGCTTTGCCTTGACTGTTGTGCGTGTTTTGACTTTTCTGCTTGCTTTTTTCTTAACTGCCATTCTAAAAAATAAAACCTCTTGATTTTACTAGAGGTAAGTACGAATTTAGAGTATAAATACATTAGGTAGAAAAAAAGACTATTCTAATTCCTTGCGTGCTTCTTTACGTATGTGTGGGGGGCATATTGTGTCAACTGCTTCTTTTAATGAAATGGGTGTTTTGTTTTTTAGCTCTTTTCTAGGCCATGTCGCGTCAATTATTTTAACTAATGGCAATTTATGCTTTTTAGTTAAATATTCAACTAGACGTACTACTGCCTGGGTGTGCTTAGCGCCATGGTAATCAATTGGCTTACCATCTACGGCGGTAATTTCCAATTCGCGTCTAACTGGATTATAGTTACTATGAATTTGCGCGGTGTTAAACTCGGTTACGTCATCTTGGCGAGTATATTCTCGTGCTTTTTGATTACATATCCAATGAGATGCAAACCCCAGCGCAAGTCCAACTCTACGCGTGGTAAAATTATAGTGAATTATTAAAGGTAAATTTTTACCCTCATTTTCTCTATTTCTAATCAATTTAGATGCAAACAAACCATTAGGCTTATATCGAGCAGATTTCTTTGACGTGTTGTGCATACTTAACATTAAATGCTTTAGTTTTAAAAAAAGGGGTTTTTAAGCGGGCCGACGGGGATTCGAACCCCGGTCCGAAGCTCCGCAAGCTTCTATTCTATCCAGGCTATACTATCAGCCCGCCTGATTGTAAGGCAAGAGACTTAAGACTAAATTAGGTAATTCTTGCTATATTCTTACGGACTCGTAATGAATTTAAAGTCAAGCCTTTCTAGTTATTTTTAGTTATATTGACTTGTTTTGCGCTCTTTTTTTCTAATTGTTGTGCGTTAACAAGAGCAGCGACAAGCGCAGTATATGAACTTAATATTTTTTTAAGAGGTTAATTTTAGATTATGGCAATTTGTAGTAGTTGTGGTCGCAGCACCACTAGTTATGTTGAAGTTCCTTGCCCTGGAAAAGGATGCAAGAACGTCATGACAAGATGTTCAACTTGTAAATCAAACCAAGTTAAATACGAATGCGAAAAATGCGGCTTCCAAGGCCCTTAATTCTTTTCTCTTTATTCACATGAAAAGTAAGGTCATGGTGTTTGGTACATTCGATGTACTGCACTTAGGTCACTTGAATTTCTTTAAACAAGCAAGAAAGCTAGGCGACGAGTTAATAGTCGTAGTAGCAAGAGATGCTAATGTTTTGAAAATCAAAGGACGCGCGCCTTATTTTGACGAAAAAGAACGTTTAGCATTGCTACGCGAACTCAACCTTGTTGACCGGGTTTTGCTAGGCGATTCTCAAGATTTGTTTTCTGCTATTAAAAAACTAAAGCCGACTGTAATTGCGCTCGGTTATGATCAAGCCACAATGCAAAAACAATTCATCATAGATAAGCTAAATGAATTAGGTATTAAGTGTAACGTAGTGCGGCTTAAAGCGTTCAAAGAACACAAACACAAAGCAACGCGTTTAAAAAAATTCTATGATGTTTTTAATTAAAAATAAGTAAAAAATTTGGTGAAATTTATATGGGTAAAGTTTTAACTGTTTTAAGAGTATCTCCACTAGAAGATGTAAACGTTAACGAACTTGCAACTACTATTAGCAAAATTGCCGGTTGCAATTCAAGCAAAGTAGAAGACTTCGTATTCGGAGCTAAAATCATAAGAGCAAGTTTTGTTTGCGAAGACAAAGAACCAGTAGACTTCGAAGCACAAGTCACACAAATCGAAGGCGTAGATAACGTTCAAGTTGAAGAATGTGGACTAATAGGATAAACCTTCTTTTCCTCTTTTTCTTTTACTAATTCTTTTTTAGTTTAAAAGCAACTAAAATCAAAATTAAGCCAATTACTACTCCTACTATTAGTAGTGCGTTCGATTGAGGTTCAAAATTACTAGCCTTAGCTTCAAAGTTACTAACATTCTGCTTAACTGTTACTGAATCATTCTTAGCTGCAACGGGCGTGGGCGTAGTGGTTTTATTTTCAACTACGGTTGGCTTATTTTTACTAATATTAGTAGATTGACTTGCGTTTACGGTGGTCGCACTTACTGCGCCCCCGCCGCCTCCCCCTCCAGATGAGGTTACTTGTAATAATATGCACGCGCCACTAGAGCAACCATTACTGCACGCAGTTTGAGTCCACTGTGACGCGCTACAAGTGTATGCATTGTTTGAATAGCAAAGCGCCGCGCTAAGATTAGACGCGCTGTTGTGGCTGCAGAAGTTATTTGACGCGCAAAACGCGCCAGTCCCATCATAGTCTTGGCTGCATGCGTGGTTTGCACATTGTGATGAGTAAGTGCAAGTTTGGTTATCTAATAAAAGCGCGCCTAGCGCGTATCGGCCCGTAGTCACATTTTCTAAAAATAAGTAGTCACTACTTTCGTTTAACGTAGTAGCTTGCAACGTCCAGTTGTTCGTACTTTCGTTTAATTTGAATATCGTAAGTGTACTTTCATTTAAGTTTAATTGCGCGACTAGGCTTGAATTATAGTAAAAAGTAAAGTTGTATTGCGTTTGAGCATCGTTTGTATTGTTAATAAGTTGCCACTGGGTTTGTGCATATGTGTAATTACCTAAGTCGACTGTCTCTTGCGGTTGGGATATGGTTAAGTTAAAACTAGTATTTTGAGTGTTAATTGTTGCAATTAAAACCGCGTAGCTAGAGTAATTAATTGTTTGACTTGTATTGGCGCTAAGAGTTATGTTAGTGATGTTAGCTGTTTCAAAATTGCCCGCAGTGCTGTTTTGGTTACCGAATTGATCAGTCACAGTCAAATTGAAGTAGTATATCGTTTGCTGGTTAAGCGAAGTTAAGTTAACTATATGACTAGTTGCAAGTTCGTTTACAGTATAATTTTGATTTAAGGTATTTTGTACTGTTCCGTATGAAAAGTTGAATGTAACTAACTTACTTGCATTAAATGTAACATTTGCTGTGCTAGTAGTAATGTTTACTATTGAAATGTTGTAAATTTGCGGCGTTACGATGCTAGTTTCATACGTTAAACTGACATTATTTGCCGCGCTTTCATTGTAAGTATCAAATGCAAAAACGTAAACTGTTTTATTCGTATCTTCAACTGCCGTCGTATACGTGCAGTTTGGGTTATTAGTAGATGTATTTGTACATAGTCTAATCGTCGCGTTATTTATGCACGCTTGATTTGCGCTGCATACAAAAATAGTCACATTGTGATTTGAATCCGCGTCACTACTCGTAGTGTAAATAGTTTGACTTTGTCCACCTTGAAGTGACGCATTAGCAAGAGACGCGCTACTAAGCACCGGCAAAGTGTTTACTGTAATGTTTGTTTGGTTAACTGTTTGTACATTACTTGCATTATCTACTGAAATTACGCTGACAGTTAAATTACCATGTAAACTTGAACTTAAAGTAAAATTAAACGCGCTAAGTAAAGTGCTGTTTCCGTTTTGACTCCCATTAGCACTTAATGGATCACACGTGCCACTAGAGTCCACACAATAATATGTAGTATTAATTCCTGACGCGCCAACATCACTTGGAATCACAGTAATATTACTCGAGCCATTAAGCAAAATTCCTTGAGTGTAATTTATTGTTGAATTAGGAGTGCTAAAATCAGTGTTGAAAAATAAAACACTACTTCCAACATTAAGCGCGCCGTCTGCGCAAGTCAAAGTAACATTCTTGTTAGTAATATTAGTATTAAAAGTAACACTCACTGACAAATTGCCACTGGCTGCGCTTGTCGTTCCATTAACTGAGTAGTTACACGTTACGAACTCATTCATTTCAAAAACTGCAGTCAAATTCAAACGATTAGTATATGAACTATTCGTAAAGTTAACCGAAAGAACACTAGCAGTAGTGTTATCTAATGCGAGTAACGCAGCGTACGCATTTACTCTTGGAAAATACCTAGATCCATTCAAAGGATCCTGAGTAAAACTACCTGTTGAATTCAACGCGCTAAGAAGTTGACTAGGCGTCGACTTAAAGCCCCGCTCATGTTTTTGATCTGCAAATATCAACGCGGCCACTCCTGCCACGTGGGGTGTTGCTTGACTAGTACCACCTTGCGTTGCAGTGCCATTATTTTGAGTAGATGTAATCAAAGCGCCTGGAGCTAAAAGCTTCAAGTATTGACTTCGATCAGTAAAACAAGTAATGTTATTCGTAACTGTATTATCCGTACAAGTTAATGGACTACCCCATGCAATAGTACCTAAATTACCATCATACGTAGCTCCAACTGAAACCGCGTACTGCGAACACGCAGGCGAGTTTATTCCATTACTATACCCGTCATTTCCACTAGCCGCCGCTACAAATATACCTGCGGTTTGTGATGATTGAAATAACGCGTCAAAAGCAGTACAAATTCCATCTGTAGGTAAATTCGCGCCGCCATCTCCAATACTAATTGACATTGAACTAATGTTAAAAGTAGTCGCGTTATTATTGCACCAATCAATTCCAGCCATTAAATTTGCAAGAGTACCTTGACCGGCAGAGTTTAACACCTTAACAGCTACGATATTGGCCCCGGGCGCTACGCCCGTAACTGCGCCACTTGCCGCGACTATACCTGCAACGTGCGTACCATGTCCATTATCGTCCATCGGGTCTGCATCATTATTTACAAAATCCCATCCGCCAATAACTTTACAGCCAGCTCCAAAGCAACCGCCTAATGATGGATTGTAGTAATTTACTCCGGTGTCAATAACACAGACTGTTTCCCCAGATCCATTAGAGCTTATGCCAAGTGGCCTTCGGCTTTGAATAAGAGTAGAATTAATCAGCGGAATAGACTCAGTTAAAACGGCGTGAACGGGTATGTTTTCAATTACATTTTCAATTGCATTTGATCTTTTTAATCTAGCTAAATCTTTACGTTTAACTTTCAAAACCCCTGCGCGCGCTGTTCTAAACTTTCTTTCAATTTTAAACCCATCAACTTGATCTAAATTGCCCGCGCTATTTGCATCAAAGCGGCCGTGCGGGGCAGTGTCATTAAAAGTTACTATTACTTCAGTAAATTCTGAGTCGTTTACTTTATTTTCCAAACTTTTTTCAATAAAAGCAGCAGAGGATAAACTAGCGACTAAAAGTAAACACGAGATTAAAGCTAGTTGCCTCATAGATTTTTTTAATATTAATTACGCCAAATAGCATTTTAAGCTCTCTTTATTTGCAGTTTTTGCACTTCTTCTTTTTTAGCTTTACTAATTCTACTTATAATCGGATTGTTTCGTGCTAAAATCATTAGAATTAGTTAATTGGAAAAGCCACAGCTACACTAAACTTGCTTTCGACGGTGGAACCAACCTATTCATAGGTAGCATGGGCTCGGGTAAAACAAGTTGTCTTGAAGCTATATGTTACGCGCTTTATGGTACTTTTCCTTCTCTTAAAAGCCATAAAGTCTCACTAGAAGATGTAATAAAAACAGGCGAAAGCGCATCTAAAGTAAAGGTAAATCTAATCGCTCCAGATGGCATTGAATATTCAATAGAACGTACTGTTAGCGCTAGTGGAGGAGAAGCTAATCTTAGAGATTACGCGGGTAGGCTACTTGAAGGGCCGCAACCAAAAAGAACCACTGAGGCGGTGCTAAACTTACTTAAAATCGATTACGATTTATTCACCCGGGCGATTTATAGCGAGCAAAACAAAATCGATCACTTCATAACGCTACCTAAAGGAGATAGAAAAAAACAACTAGACTCGCTACTTGGACTTGACTCTTTTGAAAATGCCCGCGCGAATGCAATAACTCTTATTAATAATTTAAAATACGAGCGAGATTCACTCCAAGCGCAGCTAGAAAACTTAAAACCACAAGAAGTGAACTCGCAAAAAACTCAACTTGAAGATAGACTAAAAACACTCTCCTCAGAAAAAACATTACATGTGGAAAACTTACGTGTCCTTAATGAGAATTTAACTAGAGTAAAAAACAAAGTCGCGATTTTTGAAGAAAACAAAAAACAAGGCATTTTACTACAAAACGAAATCACTAACTTAAACGCGCAAATAAACGCAGTAACTGTCCAAGCTAATTCACTATCTAAACTAGAAATATCTTACGAACAAGCAATCGCCAACCAAAAAGTAGCGACCGATACTTTAAATCGAATAAAAAAACTAACAGAGCAAATTAACGAAATCAAAACTGCAATTGGTAAAATAGAAGGTCAAAAAACTACCCTTGAAAACCAAACTGCTGGATTCGAAATGCGAATACTCGAAACCGAAAACAAAGCACTAGAAGATATACAAACTCAAATCTCAGACTTATCACATCAAGCCAAATTTTTACAAGAACAACTAACCTCCGCCGCAACTCAAGTAAAAGTCCTAACACTAGAATTTAACGAGTACGAAAAAAAGAAAAAAGTACTAGAACCAAAAATAGTTCAAGCTAATGAATTTGAAAACAAACACAAGTCAATCGAACTACTATCTGGAAAAATCACTACCTTCGAAGTAAAAGAAACCACGCTAATAGAAGAAGTTTCAAAAAATGACGCTCAAATAGACGTACTAAAAACTGCGCTAAAATTACTAGAGTCAACATCTGCCAACTGTCCTACTTGTGACTCTTCTATTGAAAATGAAAAAAAAGACGCGCTAAAAACACAAAAACTAAACAACTTACAAAAACTCGAAAAAGAATCCAGAGTACTAAAAGAATCACTAGCTACAACAAAAGCCCAACTCTTAGACTTAAAAACCGATCGAACCAAATGGCAACAAATAGCGCCATACTTACAAACGACCTTAGCTCCAGCAGATGAAAATAAACTAAATGAAGCTAAACAACTTCACATAAAACTAATACGTCAATCCGAGCTAATTTCTACTCAACTAAACGAAAAACAAACTGTTTACCGTGAACAATCACTAAGAGTATCTAAACTACGAACCCAGCACGCGTCAGTAGTGCAAATCACTCAACTTGAAAGCCAAATTTTACAACGACAAAAAGAAGAAAAAGACCTGCAAACAGAACTAAGTGTATTAGGTAGTTACGATGAATCTACCGCAGAACTACAAAGAATCAAAGACCACCTAAAAAGAATAGAACTAGAAAAATCAATCCTAGTCACTAAGAGTCAAATAATGTCTCTTGAAAATCGCAAAAAAGAAATAAAATACGATGAAAAAGAACACGAATTTGCAGTCCTTGAAATGCAAAAACTACTAATAGATTCAGTTAAACTTCAATCAGACTTAAATACGGCTGATAATTTATTTAATGAAAAAAACGCTCAACTGCATCAAGTAAACACTCAAATTACGCTAATAAACGAGTTACAAAATAAGTTCAACGCTGTACAAAGCAAAATTCATGAACTAACGATTTACTCTGCAGCGTTAATACAAACACAAGAAACGCTACGTAATGAACTAATCGGCGCAATTAACGAAGCCTTAAAGTCAATATGGCTAGAAGTCTACCCCTACGGGGACTACACGTCACTGCAACTATTCCCAACTAAATCAGATTACGAAGTACAAATCAAACGCTTAAACAACGAATGGATAGACATAGAAAGAGTATCCGGCGGAGAAAAAACCTGCGCGTCACTATCTCTTCGCGTTGCATTATCAATGGTCCTAGCGCCAAACCTATCTTGGTTGGTATTAGATGAACCAACACACAACTTAGATTCAACTGCAGTAAACCTACTCGCACGCGCGCTACACGACTCAATACCACGCATCGTGCGCCAAACATTTATCATCACGCACGACGAAAAATTAAAAGAAGCAGCCACAGCTAGCACACACAAATTCGAAAGAAACAAAAACCAAAACCAACCAACTGTAGTTGAATTAGTAAGTTAGTAGTGAAAACTTGCTGTTGCGCCGCCTTTTCTTTTAAAGAAACCATCCTGGTTGTCTTTTCTTGGTTCAATTTTGAATGGATTTTGAGCATTTCGGTTATAGTGGCGCGCCGTGCTTACGACTTCTTTTAGTACTTTTCCAGAACCTACTCCGATTTGAGCGTTTTTGGCAAATCCGCTTTCAACTTCTTCTCCTTGATTTGCTGCTGCGGTTAATTTTTCTGCATCTTTGCTTGTAAGTCCGATTCCTGAATCATGTACTTCTACTAATCTGCGGCCATCAGCGGTTTTAGTAAAATTAATCAAAATGCGGGGCTCTGATACGGTGGCCGGGCTTACTGCTTTTTTGCTATTTACCATTAATTCAATAGCGCCAAAAAGCGCCGCGCCAGGAATTGTAGTTTCACTTGCATCTGCGTGTACGTATAAATGTAGTGGTCCATTAGCCGGTTCTTCGTGTTTGCCTATGTGTTTGTCTGCGCGCATACGTAAAACTTCTTTGACATCTCTAATTGGGAAACTATGCTCTGTAACGGGTGTATTGTGGTGCGCGGCAATTCCTCTTAGTACAGCAAGACAATAAATTGCGTTATATCTAATACGATGTACTACGTCTCTAATATCGTCGCGGTTTAATGGGCGGTAGCTTTCAATTCTGCCACGGCTGCGCACGGGAATACCACTAGTATGATCTTGAAGTAAACTGTCGGCAATATCATGCGCGCTCCTTAGGTTATCTCTAAAACCATGTCGGGCTAGCCTAAGATTAGGAGATCCATTTTCTAAGTGAGCTAAAAGCGGGGCAATTTGTTTATCAGTTATGCGAGCAATTGCGTTATCTGTTTGACGCAGTTCTGGCATTAAATCGTCAATTTGATCATCAGTTAAATTAGGGTTCGACAGTCTATTTGCAACAGTATAAAATGCGTGTACTTGGTCGTATAATTCTACTATTCTTGCTGGAAGTTTTCCTAGTTGCTTTTCTGGACTCATAGAATACTAATATTGCCTCGCTATGTATACTAGTGCGGTGGCCTTCTTATTGCATTCGATGCACTTATCGGTTGCTTTTGGTGTTTCTTTCTTTTCAAAGAGGGTTCCGCGTACTTTTCCCCCTTTAGTGAACTCTTGTAACATTGCTGCGCAGTTAGCTCCACTTGCACCTGCAGAACAGAATGGCGCTCTTGCGTACTTCTTATTGTTCAAAGCTTTTACTACATCTTCTTTACTGTGGCAATCGGCAAGATTATCTGTAAGTTCTTTCGATGCGCGAGTGTAAAGTTCGTTAGTTAGTTTGCCACCAATCTCCTGTAGCTCTTCGAGCAGTGTTTCAGTTAAGCTGGCGTTTAGTTGAGTTTTTTCGCGATTATCTCTTCGGGATACGGTTAATTTGTTTTCTGCTAGTTCTTTACCGCCCATTTCTATACGTAGTGGTACTCCGCGTAGTTCCCAGTGGTTAAATTTGAATCCAGGGGTTTTTTCACTATAATCGCAAATTACGGATAACCCGTTTTCAGTTAAGAATTCCTTAATTTCGTCACATTTCTTTAAGAGTTTGACTTTTGTTTCTTCGTCTCTGTAAATTGGAACTATTACGATTTGTACTGGTGCTACGCTCCACGGGAATATGAGTCCTTTGTCATCTCCGTGTAAGGAAACAAGCGCGGCCATGAAACGCCAAATTCCCGGGCCAAAACAAGTAGTAAATGGGTACTCATCAGTACCTTCGGTGTTTTTGTATTTTACATCAAACGCTTTTGTGAAGTTTTGTCCTAGTAGGTGAGTAGTTGCGAATTGGAATGCTTTACCGTCTGGCATTCGGGTGTCGAATGCGTAGGTTTCTTCGCCTCCTGCGAATTTATCCCAGTGAGGGCGTTTGAATAAGTAGAATGGCATTGCCATTTGTCCTTCTACTACGTCGCGCATTATTTTTATGTCCGTGTTAATTTGTTCTCTTGCTTGTTTTTCTGTTGCGAACATGTCATGCGTTTCAATCCACATGAACTCACAGCCACGCATAAATGGGTTAGTCTCCTTCTCGGCACGGAATACAGTGCAGCTTTGGTATAGTTTGTAAGGTAAGTCTGCTGGACTTTGAAGCCAAAGTTTATACATTTGATAAAACGCAGTCTCACTAGTTGGACGCAAAGCTAGTTTGCGGGCTAGTTTTTCTTTTGACTTGTGGGTTACCCACCAAACTTCAGCTGAGAATCCTTCCGCGTGTTCTTTTTCAATTTCAAAATTCTCTTCCGGAATAACCGTAGGGAATGATATTGGTTCGTGTGCGTCTTTTTCTAGTTCCTTTTCAAGTAGTGCGTACATTTTTTTGAAACTGCGCATAGCCCAGGGGCGGTTTACGACAAAACCTTGAATGTTATACCTAATATCTGCCAAATCGGCAGCGTAGATAATCGTGTTATACCATTCGCTAAAATTCTCTGATTTTTTCTTGTTAAATTCTTTTTGAGCTAAAATACCGGCCATAATTAGTAACAACTCGTTAATTGGATGAAAAAATAAGGGAAGGTAAATGAATTAAACGCTTTCAAATAAGTATTTTCCTATTATTTGTAATTCTTCTTTTGATAATTTACTCGTTTCTTTTCTTAAGTCAAAGAGTTTTACTTGTTTAGCTTTTGTGGTAAAATTTGAAGGTATTCCCGATGCTTTTGGATTTTCAAAGAATAGGGTAATTGCGTGGTTTGTTGTTTTAACTTTACGTGCGGAGTCTAGCATTATTCGTTCTTCTTTAACATACGGTCCTCTAACTGGTTTGTTGGCTTTTAAGAATGACGCGACGTCTTTTTCAAACCAAACTGGTGGCCCCATTTTAACTTCTACTTCGGGTAATTTTGCTTGTTCTATTTCAAACACTATTATGCAAGAATTTGTAGTAGTTTCGCTTAAACTGCCCCAAACATTGAAGTGATTTTTCTTCAAACTATTAACTAAATGATGTTCAAGTTTGCGTAATTGAGGGTATAAAACATCATCAACTACATCTGGCTTAGTTAATTTCACTGCAAAAAGCGCAGTTCCTCGGCGGTTAATTGCTTTTCTTACTTTTTGAACTGTAAATGCTTGCTTTTTAGGGTAAAATAGTGTTTCACTTGGTTGCGCTAAGAGCTTACGTGCTAGTAAAATAAACTTAGCTAAGCTTTGCATGTTCACTGATGCCGCTGCGTTGCGATTCTTATCAATCGCGTCAACTAAAATTAATGGCGCGTCAGGGAATTTTTCAATTAAGTGTTCATGGTTTGGCCAGTTACCTTCAATATCAACTATCACGGGGGCTTTCCACTCTGTGGTAGCTTCTGAAAGTAGATTTTCTAAGGTCCTGTAGTTTAGAATTAATTGTTCACAAACCAAGCCCGAAAAAGAGTGTACTTCAAGTTCTGCGCCATAAATTCCGTTCGCTTTTAAGAGTTTTTTAAGTAAACGAACATCTTGCTTTTGTTCACTAGTAAGTCTAGATTGCAAGTATTGCATATGTAGTGGCGAGCGGTCAACTGCGCTTTTTATGGTAGTGTGCGCGTCGATTTGAAAACAAGGTATTACTTCGACCTTAAAACCTTGATAAATGCCTTGAAGGTAAGGGTGCTCGGCATAGTGCATTTCCCACTTAATGTCGATCGCACGTTTTGCGCCAGTAATTGTAAGTTTAACAATCTCTTCTTTTGAATAGGACTTGGGCCATTGGACGAAAAGATCAAGGTCAGTTTCGCCCGCAAGTCCAGTATCACGAGCACTTGAACCAATAAACATGACTTTCACTCCGGCGTGCGATAATTCATGTTCGAGTTTACTAACTAGTTTAGCTGCAAGCATTTTTTCATGTAGTGCTTGTTCTAAAGTGGGCGTAATTTTTTTAGAAACCTTTTCAAGTAAAGATGACAATTTAGACATATCAACTTTTACGCTTCCCCACTTTTTAACAACTACCATTTTTTTGAACTATAAGTAAGCTACTTTTAAACAAGTAAGATTTAATTTATAGAAGATGTTCTCAAGAAGAAAAACCGGCGAAGAGCTACTACACGTAGATAGAGTTAGAGTTCAAGTTATGGACTTAAATCCACTTCTAGCAAAACACCTAATAGGTAAAACCATTCCGGGGCAAATAGTACCATTCACAGGAATCACCGAAGGTACACATATTGTAGATCAAGAAAAAATTGAAAAAGTTTTACGCGATCCATCATTTCGACCATTTAATGAAAACGCTAAATCAAAATTTCCACGTAACTGGACAAATTTAAGTCAAGTTGCAAAAACGCACCCGGTAGTAATTCTTACTAGTTCGGGTTTAATTTTTGCACGTAATACAGAAAAAGAATGGAAAATAAAACACGGGTTAGCGAATAAATTTTTAGGACTATTTCGTAAACCAAGATTCTACTTAACCGAGCTCGAACCAAACCCCCCTGGATTAACTAAAAATTAGGCTTATAGCCATATTATGTTCTTTCTATCCGCGCCCACGCTAACTGAAAGAAGTGGCACGTTAGTTAGTTCTTTTATTTTACTAAGGTAATTCTTAGCCTCAATTGGTAAATCTTCGTAGCGCTGCGCGCAGGAAACATCACCAAATCCAGGCATTTCTATATACTCTGGAATTGCACTTTCAAGCTCATCTAGCGTAGTGGGAAAATATTTACTAGTAACTGCGTTAATTTTGTACGCCGTGCAAATCTTTAGTACGGGTAAACCAGATAGTACATCCAGTTTAGTAATATGAAATCCATCAAAATCATTAATCTGATGCGCAGTTCTAAGCATTGGCAAGTCAAGCCAACCGCAACGCCTCGGGCGCCCAGTTGTGGTACCGTATTCCGCTCCTTTTGTTCGTATAGCTTCACCAGTTGAATCAAGTAGTTCAGTTGGAAATGCGCCATTACCTACTCTTGTAGTATATGCTTTAACGACTCCTTCTACTCGTTTTATTTTTTTAGGACTTAACCCAATACCAATGCACGCGCCGCCTGCAATAGGGTGAGACGAAGTAACATACGGGTACGTGCCAAAACGCACATCTAGAAAAGTAGCTTGCGCGCCTTCCATTACTACGTTCTTATTAGCGTCAAGCGCGACGTTAACTTCGTAACTAACATCGCACATGTATTTTTCAAGTTGTTTACCTTGCGCGCTTAATTCTTTTTCTGCCGCATCTAAATTTACAGTTACGTTTTTTCCAATTAAATTTTTCTCAAGCTTTGCTCTTAGACCTTCGGTCAGTAAATCACACAATCGAACTCCAGTTCGAGCGTACGCATCAGTGTATGCCGGGCCTATTCCTTTGCCCGTAGTCCCTATATTTTTACCTACTGCTCCGCCGTCAAGTTCCTTGTGCCAAGGGAGAATAACCTGACAACGCAAGTCAATACCTAAGTTTAGAGTTAAACCCGTTTTTTCAAAGTTTTCAATCTCTTGCAAAAGCGAAACTGGCTCAATTAGAACTCCTGCGCCTAAGACGCATCGCTTTTGGTGAACTGCGCCGGAAGGTAAGAAGTGTAATTTGTATTTCGTCCCGTTGGTGACAACAGTGTGGCCTGCGTTATTACCACCTTGGTATCTAACGACCAAATCCGCTTTTTCACAAATAGTATCGACAATTTTTCCTTTACCCTCGTCGCCCCACTGTGCGCCAACAATAACTGTACTACTCATAATTAGTCCCCTCAAGTAGTAGCGTAGAAAAATTAAATAAGTGAAAAGAAGGGAAGAGTTTTAATCGAGTTCTAGTTTGATTGTTTTAAGAAGTTCTTTTTTGCCCTTACTATCTGCTAGTGCATGTTCTAGTACTTGTGCTAGGTTTTCTACAGGGATTATTTCAACTTTGCTCTTTTGTTCTTTGGTTAGTACTAAGTCGTCGTAGTTTGATTTTGGTACTATTATTGTTTTGATTCCTGCCGCGATTGCCGCTTCAGATTTAGCAGTTACGCCTCCGATTGGTAGTACTTGTCCTCGAATTGAAAGACTTCCAGTCATTGAAACATCTTGGCGAATTGGAATGCCTTCAAGCGCGCTAATTACTGCAGTTGCTACGGCTATTGATGCGGAGTCTCCTTCAACTCCTTCGTAAGTTTGTAAGAACTGAATGTGAATATCAAACTTGGAAATGTCTTTGCCCATGTGCTTTTTGATAATAGCTGAGACGTTTTCAACTGCTTCTTTTGCAATCTTGCCAAGTTTACCAGTTACGATAATTTTACCTTCTTCTTTACTTGCCGCGTGTGTAACTTCAGCCACTATGGGTAGTACGATTCCGGCATCGCCCATTACGGCCATTCCGTTAACTTGCCCTTCGGCCGCGCCTTTTACTCCAAATACGTTGTAGTCTTTGCGTGATTCTAGCATTTGTTTCGCTACTTGTTGTTCTAATGTAACTGCGAGTAGCTTGGCTTTTTCTACGTGATCTGCGCTAACTAAACTTGAACCATCTTGCGCAGCTAAATCTCCTGCGGCTCTAACTAAACCTCCGAGTTCTCTTAATCTTAGCGTTAGCTTATTTTTGCGGCCAGCGCGTTTTCTACTTTCTGCTACGATTAGTAGCGCGGCTTCTCTTGAAAAGTGAGGAATTTTAGCGTCTTTTTTAACTTCTTGAGCTATAAATTGAACTATCTTCCATTGATTTTCTGCAGTGTCTTGCATTGATTCTTCCATGAAGACTTCGTAACCATAACCGCGAATTCTAGAACGTAGTGCGGGGTGCATTTGTTGTAAGTCTTGCATGTTACCTGCCGCAACTAAAACAAAGTCACAAGGGACGGGTTGTGTTTTAACTTGCGCTCCTGAAGATAATTCACTTTGTCCAGTAATACCGTATCTTTTGTCTTGCATTGCGGTTAAAAGTTCTTGTTGGGACTTAGCACGTAGAGTTGCAACTTCGTCAATGAAAAGAACTCCCTTGTGTGCTTTGTGAATCATACCTGCTTCGACACGTAAATGTGCGGGGGTTCCAAGGCCTCCACTTTGAAGCGGGTCATGTCTAACATCTCCCAATAAGGATCCTGCTTTGGCGCCGGTAGCGTCTTGGAATGGCGCTTTTTTGTTATCCTTGTTGTCGACTAAAAGTTTAGGGTTATCTGCTTCGTTTAACGATTGAAACATTTTGTTTCCTCTGCCCATTTGCGCGGCAAATGCCATTATTCCAGCCATTACAAAAAGTCCAATTAGTAGCGCGGCAGTAATTACATCGCCCAGGTGTGGTCTTCCAAAGTAAAGTAATAGGAAAGACGCGAGGAGTATTACTACCATCATTATTAGCCCAGGGTTTGTTCCGTTTAGTTTACCTGCAAAGCGAGCTTCTTGTATTATTTTTTGTCCTTCTCCGGCTTTTACAATTTTTACTGCGGGGTTATTTTCATCTTCTTTATTTGGGTAAATTAGAATATCTTCAAGTTCAGTTACGGGTAGAAGTTCACTAATAGCTTGTGCGATTAATGACTTACCGGTTCCGGGGGACCCGATTAGCAAAACGTTTCGTTTTTGACTAGCTGCTTTTTTTGCTATACTAACTGCTCTTTCTTGGCCTATGATTTGATCTGCAATTTTATCTGATACTATAACTTGGCCGGTATTTTGAAAAGACTCAAGAGTAATTGCATTAGGTGTGGGTTGTTGTTCGTTTTTTTTAAGGTCATCAATAATCATAACTATAATTAATACTCTAGTTTACTAGGGGGGTTAAAAGTTAATATTGATTACTCGTCTAATGGTGTTAATCAATTATGCCAAAAATTAACTTAACTATCGCGTTGTTGTTACTAACTCTACTTTCGTCTCTAGCTTATGCAGTTGTTTTCAATAACGTTGCAACTGCAAAAAACATTCAACCTGCGGATACAATCAAACAAGGTGCGTTTACATTCATCGTCGATTCAACTAGTGCGCAAGGAGGGTCAATACTAAAAGTCAACGAAGTAACTTTGATATTAAACCCTGGCCAAACTGTACATTTTGACGTGTATGATATCACTTCAAACAAAAACGCGAACAACGGCGTAGATATTACCTTTACTAACACAGGCGCCGCACAAACGCCCGCAAATCAACCAGTGCCGCAAGTAACCGAACAAGTAAAAATCAACCAAGACGCGATAAATGCATTCAATCAAATTACAAAAAACGCGTACAGTAACTTTAATTTTAAAACCAAAACCAAAACCGACTCATATGTAGTAACTGCTTGGAAAAAAATCAAAACACCCGCAAGTCCAAAAGACAAAATCGAAAGCTACACATTCCTACGCGGAGTAATACTATGTATAGACAAAAAAACAAACAAAATAACTTGCCACTACGAAACCAACTAGGAGCTGACAATAAAAATTGGAAGAAACTGACAAACCATCTTTTGATACTTCGACTCTATTTAACAAAATAACGCCTAGTGCTCCAACTAATCTAGAAGAACGTGCAAGTGACGACGTGTTTTTGTTTGGCAATTTATACTCCAAAAAACTACTTATTGCACTTAGTGTCTTTATAGTAATTGTAATTTGCGCGGGTGCTTTCTTTTTACTACAAAGTCCCCCAGAAGAAACAAAAGAACGCATTTCCATTGCCCCTGGAGAAAAATTCGACTTCGCAATAATAACCAACTACGCTGCGCTTTCAAACAAATACGGAGAAAACTACGCAAACGCAGTACTAGAAAAAGCGACAACGCTAGCTAAAACAGTGCAAGAAAAAGACCACTTACAAAGCGGAGTAGTACTGCTAGATGATCAAATCCACGCGGCGAAATACCGATTCGCCAAAGTAAACTCAAAATTCGAAAGAGATGCTGCAAGAGAGAGTCTAGAACAAGCAATCACTGCAACAAACGCGTCATACGTGCTAATCATAGGAAATGATGACGTAGTACCATTCAGATTACTAGCAAATCCCTTAGCTAATGACCCAGATGGCGCCTTTGAATTCATAGTACAAGAAGACTCAAAAATATACTCTGATCAATACAAATCAATCTCAATGGGTAGACTAATAGACGGACACAACGGCAAAGCTAACCTAACTGGAATGCTAGACTCTGCAATTTCATTGCATGGCGCGGCAAACCTTGCAAGTCAAGTAAACTTTGGAAAAGTAGTGTCAAACGACTCATACGGAAAATTCCTATCAACAATTCCAGTACAAGTAACAACACAAGGAGAACCAATCGTCTCACCTCCACTAGTAGTATTCAACTTCCTTGACCTCGCATTCGATCCATTTGCCAAAGAACAAGTGTTCAAAGAAATACAAAACTCCAAAACAAACCTAATATTCATAGCACTACA
>CAZERP010000011.1:0-9689 GCA_964514805.1 Microcaldota archaeon | reverse complement strand
AAGTGTTCAAAGAAATACAAAACTCCAAAACAAACCTAATATTCATAGCACTACACGGAAACCAAGGCGGACAATCACAAGCACTAAGCGGCCACATATCACTCGACGAAAACGAATACCTCGCAATGAACGCGCCACTAGCACAAGAATACAACTACTACGGTAAATTATTCGTCGTCGACTCATGCTACGGCGCAAACCCAGATCGTCTAGCAACCGGAAGCATTCCAATAACAGTCATGGAAAGAGGAGCAATAGGCTTTATCGGATCAACATCAACTGCACTTTCAAACCGAAAACTATTCGCACTTGAAACTGCAACTGAACAAGACTTCTTACAAGCGGGAGCAGCAAGCACATTAACATATTACTCTATGAAAGAAGCAACCAATGGCGCTAGAATAGGCGACGCGCTTCAACAAGCTAAAAAGAAACTAGACCTAACCCAACCCGTAAACCAACTAACCTACTACCAATTCCAACTCTACGGCGACCCCACCTTGAAACTAAAGTAGTCTAAAATCACTTTCTTCTTCTTTTTTATTCTTCTTTTACCTACTAATTTTTGTTAAAATTTATGATTAAGGTTACTCCTCTTGGTATTAGTGGCGCGTTGCCTACGCCTACGCGTAGTTGTAGTTCTTTTGCAATTACTTTTGGGGGAGTTTATCTTTTTGATTGCTGTGAAGGCGCTCAAAAACAAATGATGAAATACGGCGTTTCATACGCGCAAGTAAAAGCAATCTTTATATCGCACTTACACGCTGATCACTTCCTTGGGTTATTTGGTTTAGTTCATACTCTAAACTTTATCGGCAGAAAAGAACCGCTAGTAATCTACGGGCCAAAAGGTACAAAAGAATTCCTCGGCAAAGTTTTCGCAATGAACGAATTCAAACCACACAACTTTGCAATAGATGTAATCAACGTAGATGCGGGCAAAAAAAGCTTCTTTTCAAACACTCTATTCGACGTAAAAGCATTCAAAGTAAAACACAACGCGCCACAAGCACTAGGCTTCATATTAGAAAGCAAAGCGTACCGCAGATTTGACGAAACTAAAGCGAAAAAACTCGGAGTAAAAGGAAGAATGTTTGGAGAACTCCAAGCCAAAGGCAAACTAATCGTAAATGGAAAAACCATCAAATACAAAGACGTTACGTATGAACAAAAAGGCAAAAAAATAGTGTATACGGGGGATACTTTAGGTAATGTTGCGAGCATTGCAACTGCTGCAAAAGAAGCAGACTTACTAATACACGATTCAAGCTTCACGGAAGAACACAAAGATCACGCCAAAGCCAAAACACACTCAACTGCAAAACAAGCCGCGTTAAACGCTAAAAAAGCCAAAGTAAAACAATTAATGCTAACACACTTCTCAAACAGATACGAAAACCTAGATTTGGTGTTAAATGAAGCAAAAACTGAATTCGAAAATACCATACTTGCCCAAGCTGGTGTTGCAATAACAGTTTAAAACACTACTCGGCATAATACATTTACTGCCCCTCTAGGCAAGAGAGTTTTTTACTATGAAATTAGACATGCGCAATACCTTACTTGTAATAACTGCAGTTCTACTATTCTTCGCGGTTTACTTCACGACCCAAGAATACCTACTCGAACACCAAGAAGTAGATGGATTCAAACTAAACCCATCAAGAAACTTCACGCCGCAACTTAAAGAAATATTCAACAGATCACAATACCTAGTCCTAAAACAAGAACTGTACGATCAAAATGATTCCAGGAACACTGCAATTGCCGCCGCAAGCGCAGAACTAGTCTACGCCGCGTTCAATTTGAATAAACAAATATACAATTACGGAGTAATAGATAACAAACCATTAAACCAATCAGATTGCACATTCGACAATCGATTCTGTGGACAACCTGACATAATAATGAAAATCGACGACAAGTGTAATTGCTTTGCAATTCAAAACGGAGTACTGATAATAAGCGGAGATTCAAAATTCCTATTCGAGCACGCAGTTTCAATGCGTAAACTTGCAAACGCTGCGCTTTCCAAAATACAATAAAAACCGGTGAGGTTTCAACTAAAATTATGAATGAGCAGCAGTTCAAAATAATAAAAGTACTTTCAAAAGAATTCAAAACACTCGAACAAATAGCAAGCGAAGCCAACGCCGCGCCCGCAACCGCAGCTAGTGTACTTGCAACGCTAGAAGAAAGTAAACTTGTACAAATCAAAAAAGACGTCGCGCTAGTAATCGAAGAAACGGGAGACACTACGCGGTACAAGCAACTAAAAAAACTACCCGAGCGGCTCCTAATAGAAAAACTAACTTTACAAAGCACAAGCCTTGCTGAACTAGTAAAACAAAGCAACCAAATAGGATTATTTGCAGCAGAAGTACCAAGAGCAATAAGCAGAGCAGTAGAAAACGGGCAACTAGAACAAAGCAAAGACGCTCAAAAAACACTCAGCGTAAAAAGCACAGAATATGCGCCAGTAGAACTTGCATTCAGCGCGTTAATTAGTGGTAAAAATTTATCTGAAGAACAAGTAAAACTGTTAGTAAGAAATCGACTCGTAGTAGAAAAAGAAGTCAAAACCACATGGGCAAAAATAACTCCTGATGGATTAGCGCTAGTAAAACAAGGCGGAAAAACATACGTCTCACAAGTCACGCCAGAAATAGTAAAAAACGCCGACTTGTCATCAATAGAATTCAAACCATACAATGTAGAAGATGATACGGTACGCACTCACGCAGGAAAACGCCACCCCTTACAACTAATGGCAGACGAAATGCGCGAGATTTTAATCGGAATGGGCTTTAGCGAAATGGACGGGCCACTAGTAGAAAGTTCATTTAGAAACTTTGATATGTTATTCATCCCACAAAATCACCCCGCGCGGGAAATGATGGACACATTCTTCCTTGAAAACCCTAAAGCATGCAGCGTACCAAAAGAACTCACAAGTATAGTCAAAAAAGTTCACGAAGACGCATACAAATTCCCCTGGAGTGAAGAAGAAAGCAAAAAAACAATACTACGTACGCACACTACCTCTACTACTTTTAGGTATCTTGCAAACGTAAACATGTTCGAAAAAAACGTTAAAATTCCATGTAAACTATTCTCAATAAACAAAGTCTTTAGAAACGAAGCTATTGATCGCACACACCTCCCCGAATTTCACCAAATAGAAGGAGTAGTCGCAGGACCAAACCTATCCCTAAGAGGACTGATGGGAATATTCCAAGACTTCTACACTCAAATAGGAATATCAAAAATCAGATTCAAACCAGTCTACAATCCATACACTGAACCATCAATGGAAATCTACGGATACCACGACGCGCTACAAAAATGGGTAGAAATTGGAAACAGCGGAATGTTTCGCCCAGAAACACTTGAACCACTAGGAATCAAACACAACGTATTCGGCTGGGGCTTAGCACTAGAAAGAGCAGCAATGATAATCTTCGGAGTAGACGATATACGCAAAGTAACCGGCGCTACAACTGACTTACAATGGATACGAGACTTCCCAGCAAGCCCAAGCATAATGAGATGATTATTTAACAAATGGTAGTAGTAGAAATTCCAACTAAAACATTCAAAAAAGCACTCGGAGTAGAAAAACAAAACAACGAAACATTCAAGAAAGAAATAGACGAAACTCTATTCAAAATCGGAATGGAACTCGAAAACATAAACGACGAAACAACAAGCATTGAAATAAGCGGAGCAGGAAACCGAATCGACCTCCTATCACTAGAAGGCATATCACGCATGCTCAATGCATACAATGGCAAAAAAGTCGACGCTCCAACAATCAAAAAATCAAACAATGTACTAAACGTAGACAAAAGCGTAGCTGGAATCCGAGACTATATCGCAGTATTCATAGCAAGAGGCGTTACCATAGACGAAGACAACCTCAAGCGTTTAATCAACTATCAAGAAAAAGCAGCCAAGACATTCGGCCGCGACAGAAAAGTCCTCGGAATGGGACTATTCAACCTAGGACAACTTAAGTTTCCACTTACTTACTCTGCTAAAAAACCAGAAGAGATTAAATTTGCGCCATTAGGTTTTGAAACCGTAATGAATGGAAAAGAAATCCTACAAAATCACCCCAAAGGAAAAGACTATGCCTGGCTATTTAACGGCAAAGACAAACTACCTGTGCTCTGCGACGCGAGTGGAAAAATACTAACAATGCCTGGAATTACAAATAGTAACGACTTAGGTAAAGTTCAAAGCGGCAAAAACCAAGACTTACTAATAGAAGTAACCGGAACAAACGCCCTTATGGTACAAAAACTTGCGACATCAAACGCACTAGACTTTGCAAACATGGGCGCCCAAATCGAACTAGTCACAATCAAATACCCAAGCGAAGAATGGCAATGTCCAAACTTAACAAACAAAGAAATGAAATTAACCGTAAAATACGTAAACGACACGCTAGGATTACAACTAAACGCCAAACAAATTACGGATAACTTACAAAAAATGCAACTACAATCCAAAACAAACGCAGACGCAATCACAGTACAAGTTCCATTCTACAGAAGCGACATACTACACGAAATAGACCTAGTAGAAGACATCGCAAGAGTAGTCGGATACGATAACTTCGAACCACAAGCACCTGACCTTGCAACAACCGGACAAAAACACGCAAAAACTCGCACATTCCAAGCAGCAATAGAAACATTCGAAAGCTTACAATTCCAACAAGTCTACGGAATGGTCTTATCAAACACAGAAGAACAAATCACAAAAATGTCCAGAAACAAAGACGACGAGAAAAAACTAGTCAAACTCTTCGGATCACGCGCACTAGGATTAAACTGCGCAAGAGACAAACTACTGCCTGGGCTACTTGGAATACTATCTACAAACAAACAATATGAATACCCACACAAAATATTCGAAGTAGGAGAAACACTTCAAATCGACGAAAAAGAAGAAACCAACGCAAGAACAGACTGGAAAACAGCATGCATAATAGCAAGCGCCACCGCGTCATACAGCGAAGTAAAAGCAATAGCAGAAAACCTCGCACGCAACTTCGACTGCAAAAGAGTCAAATTCACACCAGTAGAAGACCCAGCGTACATAAAGGGTAGATGCGCAAAAATTTCAACAGAATACTTCGAAGGAATACTAGGAGAAGTATCAATCGCAGCTCTAAGAAAATACGGCTTAGAAATGCCATGCGCAGCACTAGAAGTCACACTAAAAAAAGAAGTGAACTAATTTGCCCGAAGCGTCTCATATAGGCCAAGCAAAAAAACACTTGTCCGACCTGGGCTTTACTCACCTCTCGCCTCAACCTGACTTTAAAACATTAATACGAGGAAAAGACGCGAACTTCTATTTACTACATCACACCGTATCAATACCACTAAATGAACTAGTAATAACCGGAGTACACTCCAAATACAAACAGACAGATGAAAGTCGCCAAGCAGAAATAGAACGCGAAAGAAACGCCCAGACAAAAATAAACGATTTGCTCGGCACAAAACATAAACTATCTTGCTTTGCAGTAAGAATAGAAAACCAAAAAGTCTACGCAGTAATCGGTCAACTAGTAAACCAAGAACACATTTCACTAGAAAAATTAGCGCGACTAGTAAAAACTAAACCACAAGCTACTGCAACTCAAAACCCATTCGATTCAATCGAAAAAACACTAGAAGAAATAAGCAAAAAATGACACGGGGGCTAAATCGTGTCAATGATGATCTTTTCGATCTCTACTACTTGATGAACCTTAGCCTGCTCTTTTGCGTATTCAAGCTTACTGTTCGAAGAAGTGTACATTACGTAAAGTAAATCTCCTTTCTTAACTTGACTTCCTAGTCCAACTTTAATTGAAAGTCCCGCTTGTTTATCACTTGGCGCGCCAAGCGCGCGTGCGACTCTTGAAATAGCCTTATTATCAATATGATCAACTTTACCATCAGAGTCACTTCTAAACTCGTACGTGATATTGCCAATTGGAATATCTTCTTCTTTAATTTCAGGATTACCACCTTGAGCAGCTACCATTTCCTTAAACTTAGCGTATGCTTTGCCATTGGTAAATTGATGCATGGCAATCATGTAACCTTCTTCTTTACGAATTCCTTTAAGTAAAGCAAGCGCCGAACCGGCAATAGTGCATGCTTTTTGAACGAGCATACCATCGCCTTTAGTAAACGCGTGGATAATCGCCCGCGCTTCTAAAGCAGGGCCGATATCCATACAAACAGGTTCACTGCCATCAGTTATGAGTACTTGTACTTTCATTCCAATCTTAGTGCCTAAATTTTGAAAATCTAAAGCGAGTTCTTTTCCTTTCTTAACATCATCAATCTTAGCGCCCCGGCCAACAGGAATATCTAAAATGAAATGAGTTGCGCCTTCTGCTTTCTTCTTTGCAAGAATACTCGAAAGCAAAAGACTCTTCGGGTCTAAATGCAGCGGGTTTCTGATTTTAATTAGTTTATCATCGGCTACTGCCATGTTAACTGCGCCGCCCCAAACAAGACAACAGCCAGTCTTTTTCAACGTAGATTTTATTTCATCTAAAGTAAGCGAAACAGGACAAATAACTTCAAGGGTATCTGCAGTTCCAGCCGCGCTACTAATCGCACGCGTACAGGTCTTCGGCACGGTAAGCCCAAGTGAAGCAAGTATCGGTACGATTAAAACACTAACGCGATCTCCCGCAATTCCCCCGATAGAATGTTCTGTGATGACTATTTGATTCTTTGGAAAATCTAAACGATCTCCACTTTCATAAATCGCATTAGTTAACGCAGCGATCTCGTCCATATTCATGTCATTAATGTAAACTGCGGATATGAACGCGGCAAGCTCTGCATTAGAAAGATGCTCTTTCATTAAGTCATTAATAATAGAATTGATTTCGCTTGGCGTGAGTGTTTTTCCATCCAGTTTTTTACGAATAAAGTCCAAACTCTCTGGTCGGTTAGTTGGCGTGATTTTAATTGAATCTCCTGTTTTTACCCCTAACTTCTCCGCGACTTCCAAAAACATTTCAATTTCGCCGCTCTTTACAAAACCATGAGAAAAATCAACTATTGCAGTTTCTTCACTTCTGCCAAAATTAAGCTTAACACGATCAAGGATATCTAAATCCATACACTGGGCGTCGCTTTCATTTAAAACAATCTCATTTTGCCCTGCTTCGATATCTAAAACTTTAACTTTAAATTCACTTAACGCAGGAGCACACTTTTTTACAACATTTTTATGAACGGGCATAAATCAACACCATTTAAAACAAATAACGCAGAAATACTATCTGTAACTTTTTTTAAACAATTAAGTAAGTGTGATTTAAATCTACTATGGAAGAAAGCTATTTTGACATTATTATACGAGAATTCAAAGCAAGCAACCTAAACATACAAACAAAACACGTAAACCTAGGTGCCACACACGCAGTAAAAATCCCAAGCGACTTTTCAACCCAATACGCCAACATGACTCCCGCCCAAAGATGCGACCTATTCCTATACGAGTACCAACACTGGATAATGAGACCATTTACTGGAGAAGAAATCGCCGCCACTAAAGTAGTTACTGTAATAACACAAATAATCAACGAATCCAAAGACACAGAATTCAAACAAACATTAAACGCTGCGCTTGAAAGATTCAAGAAAAAATACGACTTCAAAATCAACCCAATGTCAATAATGAGCGACGCAAAAAACACCCAATTCAACTACTAGAACTAATCCCCCACAGTGGGGGTTTTTTAACTTACTTGTTTACTATTTACTTTGGAATTTACTCTTAGTCTAGCTACGCAACCTAAGTGTTTAGATGAGTTATATTTTTTTTGTAGAGAGATGAATTAATTAAAAAATGGCAGAATCGTTTGAAAAAATGTTCGGATATACCAAAGACTCAGTAGTCATGGAACCAGGCAAAGAACTATCAGAAGAAGACAAAGCGCTTCTTGAATTCATAAAAGACAGCGCGCCAAAACTTACAGTCCTAGGAACTGGGGGAAGCGGATGTAACACAATTAACCGAATGATGCAAGTCAACATGACTGGAGTTAAAGTCTACGCCGTAAACACAGACGCACAACACTTACTAAGAATCAAAGCGGATAAAAGAATCTTAATCGGAAAAAACAAAACAAGAGGTCTCGGAGCAGGATCAAACCCTGCCATCGGAGAAGCTAGCGCACAAGAATCCGCAGAAGAAATCAAAAAAGCACTCGAAGGAATGGACCTAGTATTCATAACATGCGGAATGGGAGGAGGAACCGGAACCGGATCCGCCCACGTAATTGCCAAAGCCGCAAAAGACGCAGGCGCACTAGTAATCGCCATCGTAACAACTCCATTCTCAAGCGAAGGACCAAGAAGAATGCAAAACGCAGCACTTGGACTCGAAAAACTACAAAAAGTAGCCGACACAACAATCGTAATACCAAACGACAAACTCCTAATGTACGTACCTGACTTACCACTCAACGCTGCATTCAAAGTAGCAGACATGGTACTAATCAACGCAGTCAAAGGAGTATCAGAACTAATCACCAAACCAGGACTTGTAAACCTTGACTTTGCAGACATGAGAACCATCCTAGAAAACGGAGGACAAGCAGTAATCGGACTTGGAGAAATCCAAAACGACGAAACCAAAGACAGAATCCTACTAGCAGCAGAAAAAGCCCTAAACAGCCCAATGCTAGACATCGACACAAGCAGCGCCAACAGAGTAATAGTCAACATAACTGGAGGAAGCGACATGACACTCGCCGAAGCAGAAAGCGCAGTCAGCGCCATTGCAGGACGAGTAGCAAAAGACGCTCACATCATCTGGGGAGCAACAATTGACGACTCAATGGACAAACATGGAGTAAGAGTCCTCGCAATCCTATCTGGAATAAAAAGCAAAAACCCTGTCGAACTCACAAAGGACAGAGAAGCAGATATAGACCTCGAGTTCGTATAAAATAAAGAGGAGATTAAAAAAATTTATGTTCGAATCAATAGACAACTTCATAAAACAAGCAATAAGAGTAGTACAAATCACACACAAACCATCAAACTACGAATTCAAACACATCGCCCTATCAACCGGAATAGGAATCATAATCATCGGACTAATCGGACTCACAATCACAATGGTAGTCTACTTCCTAAGAGGATAACTCAACTTTTTTCATACTTAACAAACATGGTGTAATTTAAAAAAAATGATATTCGCATACAGAGTAACAGCAGGCCAAGAAGCAATCGTAGCCGACTTACTGCAAAGAAAAATCGAAAAACAAAACGCTCCAATCAGCGCAGTAATCGTATCCCCAAGACTAAGAGGATACGTGCTAGTAGAAAGCACTGACGACGTTTCAGCCAAAGGAATAATCGCAAACGTACCCCACATAAAAGGCGCCTTGCACAAGTCAATGCAAATCGAAGAAATCAAAGACCTACTCGAATCCAAACCAGTAGAAGTCATACTAAACAAAGGCGATATAGTAGAAGTAGTAAGCGGACCATTCAAAGGCGAAAAAGCAAAAATCGTAAGATTTGAAAAAGAAGACGTAACCGTCGAACTAATCGAAGTAGCTGTACCCATCCCAGTAACTGTAAAAGCAAACACGGTTAAAGTAATACAACCCGCAAACCAACAATAACTTCCTCTTCTCTTCTCTTTTTATT
>CAZERP010000010.1:3389-30092 GCA_964514805.1 Microcaldota archaeon | reverse complement strand
GATATCGAGAAAATGAAAAAAGAACTCGAAGATTTGCGCAAACAAAAAGAAAAGAAAGAAGACAAACCACCAATCGACGCATAAAAGGTATTTAGGTAATGGCGGAAAAAATTCTAGAAATTGGCGCACACATAGGTGGAATTTGGACTGAGTACAAACCAAATGCTACTCATGTATCACTAGATCTAGAATACACGCGTCCACTAATTCCAGTAGAAAAACAATTTGACGTACAACTGGACCGTACGGAAATTGGTACTAGAAGTAGAAATTTAGGGCAAATGGTGAAACGATTCAATAAATTTATCGCACTTAAAGAACGATTAAAAGAGCCGCCATTAGTACAAGCTAATGGATCTAGATTACCCTTCGCTCGCCGCTCTTTTGATGAAATTCATACTCGTAACGTACTCCAACATTTACCCATCGAAGGTAAGAATTCAGTAGAAGAACTAGCTTTGGAAATGGCACGTGTTTCAAATGGGAAAATTTTAGTGACTTGCTTTAGACAACCAGATGTCGCCCCTAAAGCGGCTGAAAAAATGCGGGCGACTAAAGAAAAAGTCATTGAAGTACTTCAATTAAAGGGTTTTAGAGTTGAGGTCTTTGAAGGCGAAGCATTTCATAACGAAGTTGCAAAAACATACGCTACAAATACGGCAAGCGAAAACTTACGCCAATACCCGCACCCATTCCTGATAAAAGCAACCAAAATTAAAATCAAAAAACCGTGAAGTACACATGGAATTTATTACAAAAAAACAAGCTTTGGATTTGATTAGTGATAAGGCAGCTAAGCAGCTTCCGGATGATTTGCTACTCTATAAGGAAGGTAGTGAGATTTTTCGGGCTAGTTGGAGCGCAGATGGCAAACAATACAGATTATTAGACACTCAAGGGGAACCTACGTTGGAAATTAATGGAGTTAGAATGCACTTGAGTGAAGTAAAGCCTAGTGTGGATATGCTTAAGCGTGCTAAACTTGCGAGAGTAGGAAAAGAATCAAATGTACTGGACGTGTGCATGGGGCTTGGGTATTCATCGCTTGCCGCAGTTAAGCTTGGAGCAAAGCATGTTACTACTATTGAGATTGACCCTAATGTTGTTAAGCTTGCGAATATGGTTAATGAAATTGATAAGAATGATAAGATTACGCTTGTAAATGATGACGCGTTTTTTGCAGTTAAAAGTTTAGGCAACGAGGAGTTTGACGCGATTTTGTTTGACCCTCCTCGTTTTACGTTCGCAGGGGAATTGTACTCGCTTGAATTTTACAAAGAACTCTACCGCGTGTTAAAGCACAAGAGTAGTATGTTTCATTATTGCGGCAACCCCAACAAACCAACCGCTTTCTTAAAAGGAGTAAAACAACGACTAGCACAAGCTGGTTTTACTAGATTAACTGCTAATGAAGACGCGCAAGGATTTTACGCGTTCAAAAGTTAATACCCTTGATTGATTTCTAGGCAGGTTAATAGTACACTTAGAACTTCGCTTGAGGTTGTTTCGCGATCAAAGAGAGTTGCTTTTTCGTACTTACTGTAAATGTGGCTTAGTTCTCCGGAAGGAAAGCCGCCGACTATAATTACGCCGGGTTTTTCTTTTTCAATTTTTTCTATTAGTTGCGTGATTTTTAATTTCGCGCCGCCGAATTCAAGTACTAGCACTTTTTGTTTGTTTAGTATTTTTTCTATTTTTTCACTTGTAATTTCAAGCAGAGTCTTACCTTCTTTGGTTGTGAGTTTTTTCTTTTCAAATAATTGTTCTATTAAACCAACGAATTGATTGTAATTGCGTGGAATTCTAGTTTCAGAGTTAACTCGTATTACTTCGTCATTATACGTGTGGATTATTACTTCTAGTTGTTTATCTTGAGCTAATTGTGAATCTAGAGCTAGTTTTAGAAGATCGTGTACTACGTCTGGTCTTCCTCTTTTCTCCTTATCTTTTAACTTAGACATTGCTTGCCAGTGTAAAGAAGAGTCTAGTAGTAAGCCGTTTGGGTGTTTGCCTCTTTTTTTAGCGGAAAGTTGCACTACGTGCTCTTTTTGCAACTCTTTTGGAACTAGTTCAAGTGAAGCATCCGCAATTATAACTAACATAAGCTATTTAGCGCCAAATAAATTTTTAATCCAAGTTACGAAATCACCCACCGGATTTGATGGCGATTCACTTGATTTCGGTAAGAAGTCTACATTAACTTTTTTGACCGCAGTAACTTTTTGCTTCGGAGCAGTTATTTTAGTACTCACGGTTTTAGTAGTACCCTTATTTACGACTGGTGTTTTTGTTTGAATTTTTATTGAATTAGGAATAATAGGTAACTTATTTACTGCAATTTCATCATGGGTTATTTTTTGTTTAACTTGATCACTACTCATATCTACTTCAATTGAATGATTGGTATGCCCTAATTCTAGTTCTCCAAAATCACTTTCGATTAATCTTAAGGGAGTGCGGGAAGAACTCTGCGGGCAAGTTATGGCAGCAGATTCTATTTTTGAAATAACTGTAGGACAAATACCCGTAACGGTCGTCTTACGCCCTTCATAGTCTAGTGTATTGATTGCTGCTTGACATGAATCAGATAAAAAGTGTCCTCCATAGCCATGCAAGTATTCGTGAACGATATTATAAACTCCATAATACCCGCCGTTATTGTATCTCATAGGCGCGAATTTTGTTGTATCTAGCAAATGCACACTGTTAGGTGAATTAAACTGAATATTAAGTCCATTTAATATAAAATAATGTGACTTTTCATGTCCGTACTTATCTGGGGGTAGTGGATTGCAATAAGATTCCCCTCCATTTATTGTTGAACTCCACCCGCCCACTTCGGGATTATCGCTTGATCTACCAAGCCAAATAACATATTGTGGTAAAGCAGTAGCAGCATATAGTTCATTAACTTTAGATATGAACTGTACTTTATCAGGATTATTGCTTTCAACGTTTGCTTTTATTCCGCCGAAATTCTGTCGAATTACGTTGCGTAATCTAAAACCGATTTGAGCATTTGAAGTCTGGGAGCATAGATAAGTACTAGCTTTATTTATTGTTTCTCGAATTTGAGAATCAGTAATGTTTTCATTATATTGATAATACATATCTAAAATTACATCGGTCATTATGTATTGTCTAGGAACACATTGTAATAATTGGAAGCGATTATCTTTACAAATATACGTAAAGTTTGGCGCTACATCATATTGCGCCATATTATCTTCATCTTTTGAAATTGGAAATGTTCCATTAAGTATTTTTGTATGTTCTTGTCCACTGCACCCTTTCCACGTATTAAATGAACAAACAACCCCGCGATAGAGTTCTCCCGAGTCATGGCATGATCCGTCTAATGCAATACATTGTGATTCGCCGTCACATAAGCCTTGTCTTGCAGGGGGGTTTAAACGACTTTCTCCTGGTACGTAACTTTGGACGTATTTTTTCCAATTGCCATCTTGTGCACAAGTTACCCCGCTGCGAGCCGCATTTACAAGGTGGCATGATCCATCTAATGCAATACACATTCCTTCTTGTGGGCATTCACCTTGTCTTGCTGGAGGGCGGTCGCGTGCTTCGCCGGGAACATAACTTTGAGTACGCACACGCCCAGTAGCTTCATTTTCTGGCGCAACAGGCTGTGCTACTTCATTTTCTAAATCTACGGTTTGATTTTCTGGCGCGGGAGGTTGTTCTATTTGATTTTGGCGCCATTGGGCGTCATTAGTACAGGTGAAGGTATTTGCGCCAATTGTAGTTTGTCCCGAAATCGTTATGCATTGGCGAGCAGAATCTACGCAGTAATTTGAATCAGGGCAAAATGCAGAGTAAGCTATCCGATTGATTTCAGATGTCACTATTACTCCTTGATCTTCTCGATACCAATTACCTACTCTGCAATAATAGTTTGACATACCCGAAGTAAATGTTCGTGTAATTGCATCGTACGTGGAAAAATCAAGTGGAATTTGATACGGCTCATCGGTATTAGTAGTAATGTATCTTAATGTTGAGTAGTTGAATACACAGGTGTAATCTGCAGGCCGGTTATTGCTAAAAGACCGGACCGTACTGCTAATTTCATTATTACCATCTCTGACGGCCGGAATTAATTGACTAGTAACTAAGTATTTATTGTTTTCAATTTGTGCAACGGCAAATCCAGTTGATGGGCTAGATGCTATTTTCAAAAAACCCGCCATTAAAAATGACGTAGTAATTAGTAGTAAAAACAAAACGAAATTAAATGGCTTCATAGTTAAATTAAATACAACGAGATATTTTAATTAACATACATAAAACAGAAGTGGTACTATTTTCAAGAATTTTGTGAAGTTTTGGGAAAACTATAATTAATGAGTTGACGGGTTAATTCGTGTTTGATTTGGGCATTTTGTTTGGTTTATTTTCAATGCTAGGTTATGGACTTAGTACGGGCGTAATTTCTGGTTTAGCTAAGAAGTATTCGCCTGAGCAGGTTACGGTTTATCGTAATTTTTTTGTAAGTTTGATTTTGTTAGTCGCGCTTTTGTTTTACTTATCGAGTAGCAATTTTGATGTAACGTTCATAGTTTTAGTTTTTGGGATTGCGGTTTTGGGTTACTTTAGTGTTAAGTATTTGTTTAAAGCACTTAGAGTTGGTAAAGTGGGAGTAGTTTCGCCTATTTCTAATAGCGCAGTTGTATTGACTGTTTTGCTTTCAGTGATTTTTTTTAAAGAGCAATTATCGCTGCTTCAAGTAGTTGCCATTGCGCTTGTAATTTTTGGGGTCTTGCTTAACTCTGTTGACTTTAAGCATTTTAGGGAGTCTAATATTTTTGATAAGCGTTCAGGTGTAGCGTATGCACTGGTAACTTTTGTGCTTTGGGGTTTTATTTTCTTTTTTTCAAAAATTCACGTTTCAGTACTCGGGCCGTTTTTGTCTGCTTTTTTGATTGAACTTGGAATTTTAGTATATTCTTACTTAGATATTCGCGTGAGTAAAATGCGTTTAAAGAGAGTAAGTAGCAAGGAGTTGTTTTTATTTATAGTTAGCGCAATTTTAGCCGCAACGGGTACGTTGTTTTATAATTTAGGAGTACAGGTCGGAGTTGTTAGTATTGTTGCTGTGCTTTCTTTTTCTAATCCTATTGCGGCTACTTTTTACAGCAAGGTTGTAAATAAAGAGACTTTGAAATTAAAAGAAATGGCCGCACTTATTCTTATAGTGCTTGGAGTCGCACTTGTCACTTTTTAGTTATTTCTAGTACGCCGACTGTTTTTTGATTTGGGTGCGGGTGAAAAGTTAACTCGCAGTTAGCTTTGAGTTTGTGCTGTAGTTCGGTTGCGTCGTCTTGTGTTATTGGCGCGCGGATGAATGTTCCGCCTTTTTTTGTTAAGTGAAGTCCTACTTCTATTCCTAAGTTTGGTTGTGTATAGAATGTTTGCCGGGCTATTACTACGTCGAATTTTTGTCGTATTTGTTTTGCGATTTGGCCGGCGTGTCCACGAGTTAGTGTTTTTAGTGGTACTTTCATTGGATAGCGTTCCATTGTTGTGCCGTGTAGTTCAATGTGGTCTGCGTGTTTTTTTAGGAATTCGTGCCATTGAAAACCGTGTGCGATTCCGATTTCTAGTATTTTTAATTTGCGCCCTTCGTTTTGAGCTTGTTGTACTTTTTGTTCTAGCCAGTCTTTAAAATTTAAACCACCGACGTCGCCGTAGTCTTGTAGGTTTACTGCGTCTGCGAAGAAGTGCCAGCTGTGGTTATCGAAGCGATATTGTGCGTCGTGGTGTTGATTTAGTAGCCAGGTTAGGTTTTGTGTTTTACTCTCATCTATTGCGACTTGGCCTAGTATTTTTCCAGGAGTGAACGTTTTGAAGCGAGTCTTTTGTCGGTAAATGGCGCGAGTCATACTAATTACAAATGTTTTAAAAAAAAAGAGAAGAAAATGGAGTTAAATTGTTTTATCCTCGGTATTGTGTTGCTCGTACTAGCATACTAGCAAATTCTGATCTGGTCATTACTTTAGCGCCGTATGTCGTTACGCGATCGTTGTTGTAGTTTTCTATTCCGGGCAGCGCGTTTGCGTGTGTGCCAAAGTAATAGTAGGTGCTTGTTATTCCGTAGTATGTCGCGTAGTAGTAGTCTTGTTCTTCGCTGAATGCTATCGTGTTTAGGAACGTTTGGTAGTTTTGCGGACTGGTGCGGTAGTATGCGCGTGCTACGTCTACGATTGTGCTGGCGATTGTTCTTTTGCCTGCTGTGCTTGGGCAGCTAGTGTATCTTGTTATTTTTAGGTAGTTAGCTAGGTTGATTGCTTTGTTGTACGCCACATCTCCAGTTCTACATAATACAGGTGGATTTATGGGGGCATTTATTAGTCCTGTGTAGCACATTATTGCTTTGAATTCATCTAGTGTGGTTAGGTTTGCATCTGGGTTGAATTTTGTTCCAGTTGCGTTCATACATTGTGAGTCTACTAGTTGTCTGATTTCGTTTTCGTATGGGTTGCCCGTGATGTCGATTAGTGCGTCGCTTGGTTTGGGTGGGAGTTGGGTTGTTATTGTTCCGGTTTGGGTGATTTGGTTGCCTGCGACATCTGCAATGTTTAATGTGTATTGGTAAGTGGTGTTTGCAGTTAGGTTTCTTACGCTGAATTGGTGCACAGTGTTTAGTGCGCTTGTGTTAGTTAGTACAGTTAAACCATCTAGTGTAAGTGTTAAGTTTGCTTGTGTGTTTTCTGATGTCGCTATTTGTACTAAAGTTGTGTTGTGCGTGGTGTTGATTTGTGTGTTTAGTACTACAGGCATGGTACGGTCTGGGTTTGTAACTTGCGCGTTGAATTGGCCCGTGTTGCTATTTGCATCGGTTAGTGTTACTGTATAGTCTACTGTTCCGTCTGGTAGCATACTTAGGTTGAAAGTGTGTGTTAGCCCGAGGAGAGATTGCATTGTTATACTTTGGGCCGTTAGTTCTACTGCGGCAAGTTCGTTTACTTGTATTGTTAGTGTTTGCGTCGCGTCATCGAAGCTTGTGTTGGTTACTTGTGGCGCGGTTTTATCTAGTGTAGTGAATTGTGTTTCTTGGACTGCTTGGTTACCACTTGCGTCAACTGCAATTACGGAAACGTTGTAGGTTGTTTGTTCACTTAACCCACTTATGTTGTATATTGCAGGTAGTTGCGCTGAGATGAGTTCTATTTGAGCGCCTTGTAGTACTACTTGTATAGTTGCGGGTTCGTTTGCTTCTACAGTTAGTAAGTCAAATGTGTTGTCGGGGGTGTTTGTTAGTGTTATTATTGGCGCAGTTAAGTCGAGTGTTGCAAATGTAGAGTTGAGTTGCGCAGTGTTTTGGCTTGCATCAGTTGCAATTACTTGATATTCGTAATTTGTTAAACGGGTTAAGTTTGTTAAGTTGAATGTTGCGCTTGCTGGGTTTTGGCTAATTTTAGTTACGACTGCGTTTGGCGCGATTAATTGTATATCCGCATCTTCGCTAGTAGTTATTTCGATTACGGCACTTGTTTCTAGTGGGTTTACTTGAGTTATGTTTATGACTGGCGCGGTGTAGTCTAGCGTTGTGAATTGTCCTTGCACTGTAGCTTGGTTGTTTGAAGCGTCAGTTGCAGTAACAGTGTACGTATAGGTTGTTTGTTCTTGTAGTCCACTTATTGCGTAGTTTTGAGTTAAACCGTTTGTACTTATGTGAGTTACTTGTGCGTTTGGCGCGTCTATTTGTATGGTTGCATCTTCACTAGTTGTGATTGTTAGTATGTAGTTTAGTTTTTCGTTAGTTAGTGTTGTTTGTATTTGTGGCGCGGTTGTGTCGAGTGTAGTGAATTGCGCGTCTTCATCTACTCGGTTTCCACTTAAATCAAATGTGGTGATTTGTACTGAGTAGGTGCTAGTTTCGCTTAGTTCAGTTATGTTGTATATGTGTGTTATTCCATCATCAGATACTAAGTTAACGTTTGGGCTTGGAAAGTCAACTAGTACGGTTGTTGGTTCGTTTGTAATTACGGTTAGTACGTCATAGTTTCCGCTTGGCTCGTTGGTTATAGTTGTTATTGGTGCGGTTAAGTCAAGTGTAGTGAATTGGCTTTCAACGTTAGCTGTGTTTGAACTTGCATCGGTTGCAGTTATTTGAACTGAGTATGTTTGTTTTTCACTTAAGCCAGTTATGTTGTATGTTTTGGTTAGGCCGTTTGTTGAAATTAAATCTACTTGACTTCCTGCAAGTTGAACGTTTAGTGTGGCTGCTTCATTTGTAGTTATAGTTAGTAAGTTGTAGTTTCCGCTTGGCGCGTTTAACACAGTTACAGTTGGAGCAGTAACATCTAGCGTAGTGAATGCCCCCGTAGTAGTTGCTTTGTTACCAAAAGTATCTGTTGCATCTACATTATAGGTGTACCTGGTTTGTTCGTTTAATCCAGTTGCAGTGAAGGTGTGCACTAGTCCGTTAGTGGATGTTTGAGTTACAGTAATTGAAGGTATAGTTACGATGACGTTTGATTGTTCGTTTGTGCTTACGGTAATTACGGCGGTAGTTCCAGCAGGCGCGCTAGTAGTAGTTACTGCGGGCGCGGTTAAATCTACGGTTGTAAAGTTGCCTAATTGAATTACACTATTTCCTGCTGCGTCCGTTGCGTTTATTTTATAGTAGTAAACGGTTAGCGCGTTTAGTGGCGCGAGTGCGAAGTTGAAGGTAGTTCCGCTTTGTACTTGGTTAGTTCCATAGGCCAGGGTTGCGCCATAGGAGAGTGTAACTGTTGAGGCTTCGTTTGTGTTTAGTGAAAGTGTCGCGTTTGTTTCAGTTGGAGTTACTACGTTGTTTGAAATTACTGGAGCGGTTAAATCTAGGGTCGTGAATGTTCCAGTAGTTACGTTTGAGTTTCCTGCGGAGTCGGTTGCGTTTACTTGGTAGTAGTAAGTAGTTTTTTCAGTAAGTCCAGTAATTGGGAAATTAACGTTGACGCCTTGGTTTTGAAGTCTCGTGCCGTAGTTCGTATTACTCCCATAGTCTAAAACTATTGTCGAGTTTTCGTTCGTAGCTGCATTTATAGTTGCCGCGACGTTTGTTAGCGCGTTAACTACCACAGAAAGTGTTGGCGCAGTTGAGTCAACGGGCGTATTTATCGCGTAGCCTATTTCTAGTACTGGTCTTATTGATGTGTTTGCGTTTTCTTTGGATGCAATTTGGTCTTCTCTCCAGTCTCCAGTAACATCGATTAAGTAGCCGTTTTGGTTTTGGTAGTTGTTTGTAATGTCAAGTTGTATCCAGCCAGGAGTTAGTGGCACTGATGTTGTTGATATTGCTTGTGCGTTGTAGTCTCCACCTGGCGCAGTCCATAGGACACCTGGGCTTGCAACAGTCCAGTTGGCTCCATTGTTGTGCGCAGTGTCAAATTCGTGCACGCCGGTTCCTTCAGTCCAACTTCTAGTCACTGGGTAAATTGCCGCGTTTCTTGCGCCCGTATCATATGCTTGTGATACGTGATATAGTTTTATTTTCGCGTAGACTAAGTTGGCATTTAGTGCGTTTAGTTGGTTTGTTAGTTGTGTCGTGTTGAATTGTAGTAGTATTCTTGTGCTTGGATTGCCTTGTTCTTTGTACATTTTAAGTGCAGTGTTTGCTCCTTGGTTTGAGTATGTTGGGAACATGTAGGTGTCTTTTAGTAAGTTTATTGTGAATGTACCGGTTGGTGTTTGGTTTGATTGGTTTACAATTGGATTATCTAGTGTCGCTGCGTTGCAGTCGTCGTCAATTCCGTTTCCGGGTACTTCTATTCTACCGGGGTTTACTAATGCGTTGTTGTCGTTGCAATCTACTGTTGAGTTGTATCCATCTGCATCTGCGTCAACTGCTGCAATTACATCTGGAGTTAATGGGTTGCAATCGTCATCTAAGCCGTTTCCGATTATTTCTTGGCGGCTCGGATTAACAAGAGCGTTGCTATCGTCACAATCAAAAGGAGCAGCGTTAAGAAAAAAGCCATCTCCATCTGCGTCGATGTTTACTTGTACTGCTTGAGTTGTGAATGTTCCGGTTTGACTCCCGCGGTTGTTTGAGGCGTCAGTTGCATTAATTCGATAGTAGTAGGTAGTGTTGCTGTTTAGTGAGTTTAGTGTAAATGAGTGTGTGCTTGCGCTTGCGTGTGATTGTACTGCGCCGTAGTTTGTTGTTAAGCCGTACTCTAGTGTTGCGCTGCTTGCTTCGTTTGTGTTAAATGTTACGGTTGCGCTTGTTTGGCTTGGAGCGGCGTTTAGTGATGAAATTATAGGCGCGGTTACGTCTGGCCCTACTGCGCCAGCGGTGAGGGTTAGAATGTTTCCTGCGGTGGTTACTAGTACTTGTGGTACGAATACTAATCCGCTTGCATCTGCTTGTACTTGCCCTGATTCTAGTGTGTTTCCTTGCGCGTCTTTTCTTTGCCAGTTGAATTGTTGGTTTGCAGCTACCCCTAGTCTTGCTCTTCTGGGCGTGACATCTACTCGTTGGTTAGTACTTGTTGAGGTTAGTAGTACTTCCCATGTATTTGCAGTGTCTTGTCTAATGGCCCAGGTTAAGTCTTCGTTGAAACTTCCCGTTCCGGTCGTCGCGGGGTTTTTAGAGTTTTGTGCGTTTGAGAATGCAGGGAATGATGCTTTGGTGAATTGGTATGCGTTGAATACTTCTTGTACGTATGGTCTTGATGGGTTCATTAGCATTGGTCCCATTCCTGAAAATCCTTGCCATGTGTGGTCTGCGCTGTTTATGTTGGCTTGGAATCCTGTTTTACAGTTTGTCGCTGCTTGGTAGAATGGATATCCTTGAGTATCTGTATCTACTACGTTGTCTATTGTTCCGTGTGCCATTGATAGTACTGCGGTTGATCTTTGTTTGTTTGCGCATATGAAGTTGGTTATGTTTTCGTAGGTCCATACTGGTTGGCCGTCGAATTGTGATAAGTATGTTCGTGAAACTCCTACTGAGTGGAATGGTAGGTTCTGTGCTTGTGTTCCTCTTGAATCTGAAACATCGTTTACCCAGCTTGTTCCTCCTGCGTTTCCGGTTGTTGCAAAGTCAGTTACTGGTTCGCTTGCGTATACTGCTGCGAATACTTCAGGGTATCTTATTCCGAGGCGTAGCGCGCCGGTTGCGCCCATTGAGTGGCCGTATGCGTATATACGGTCGGGGTCGATGTTGTAATTTGAGTTTCTTTCTAGTGCTAGTACTGTTTCTAGTATTGCGTTTTCTAAGTAGTTGCATACTCCTTGTGCGGGGTTTGCGGGGTTGCATAGGTGTCCAAAGTACCATCCTTGATCATAGGTTGGTACTGGTGGTTCGTCTACTCTTACGTAGATTGTGTTTGAATCGTATGAGCTTCCTCCGGTTCCGACTAGGCCGCCTGGGTTGCTTGTGTATCTTGACCCTCTACCTTCCATGTGTACTGTGAGTGATATTCTTGCAGGTGAGTTGTAGTTGTACCCGTTTGGCGCGCCTACGTAGAAGTTGTGTCCTTGTCCTTGGTATATTTGCGCGTTCCATGCGTCTTGTGGTAAGTATAGTGTGTAGACTCTTCGTCCGCCTTGTTGCCATGAGAGTACTGGCTGTATTGGGTTGTTTGTTTCTTGTACTGTGACCGATCCTGCAGATGCGCTTTGCTCGCGGTATATTTTGTACGTAGCTGCGCCGTTTTCAGTCCAGGTTATGAATGTTTGTCCGTTTCTGTGGAATGCTTGTAGGTTTGCAACTGGCGCGTTGTTTGCATCAGTTACTCTATAGTACGCAGTTACGGTTGCTCTTGGCGTGTAAACGTATAGTCCTTGATTGTCACTTAGTTGTGTGCCTAGTCCGTCACCTACTACGTCGTTTATTATGTAATTTGTAGCTCCGGTTACGCCGGCGCTTCGTTCACTGTAGTGTGCGGTTGTGTCGCTTCCGACTGTTGCGATTTGTCCGAATACATTAGCATCTCCTTGGATTGAATCTAGTGTTGCTGCGTTGCAGTCATCGTCGATTCCGTTTCCTGGGACTTCAACTCTTCCAGGGTTTACAAGTGCGTTGTTGTCATTGCAATCTACTAAAGAGTTGTAACCATCTTGGTCTGCGTCAACTGGTTGGTTTGCGATTGTTAGTAAAAATACTGCGCCTCTTGCGGGAACGTTTACTGAGTTTACTTGAGTGTAGGTTATTGAACCTGGTCTTGCTGCATTTGCAGGTAAGTTTCCTCCGCCGTTAAACACTGCTTGGTTGTAGTTAGCTCCCAAGTTTACGCTTACGGGCGTCGCGGTTGGGTTTACTAGTACCATTCCGTTTTCGTAGTTTCGTCTATATACGCCATTCCATGCAAGTTCGTCTACGTTGTTTGGAATTGCGCCGCTATAAGCACCCATGTCGAGGTCATATTCTGGGTACCATTGATCGTAACTACCAGAATACATGTAAACGTATGATTTGCTTCCTTTGCCGATTAAGTAACTTCCAATTATGAAACTTCTTCTATTGTAGTCGTTTACAGTGTCGAATGGAGTTTGTGCAATTAATATTTTGTTGCTGCGAGCTAATGTTAGCATGTTATTCATTTCAAGTTTCCAGTCATTTACATCTGTAATTGATGAACCAAATCCAGTGAATCCTTCGATCATTCCACCGTCGCTGTTTACATAATTGTTAATGCTATCCCAGCTAGTTATCATTTGGCCTAAGTTAGGTAAGTAAGTAATGTTTTGAAGTTGCATTCCACTCCAAACTCGCGCAGAGTATGGCGCGTATCCGTTTGAGAGGAAGTTTTGTCCTGCCGCTAAATTGAAGTTTGGACTTGCAGGGAAGTAATTAGGAAGCGCGGCTGGGTTTTGGTAAGGCGGTATTAGTTGTCCTGCTGAATCTGCAAATACTCCATCGCTTTGAGTTGCTTGGGCTTCTAGTGTTACTCTTGACACCCAGTAGTCTGCAATTTGGTTTCTAAGTGCTTGTGATCTTAGTAAGTCGAATGGGTACCAGTCCCATGCAGAGTTTCTAACTCTTTGTCCATCTGTGCCTATTATGTACCAGTCTTGGTTTTGTGCGTAGTTTGCCCATTCCTCGCTTGAATAAAGGTTACCGTTTACTGAGCCATCTGCGTTTGAATCGTGTGCTATTCCTGGTGCGGGTCCTGCTTCTTGTGCTAATCTATAGTGTAAACCTAAAAAGTTAGGGTTAACTGCCCTATACCTAGCTATTTGATTCGCGTATTGTTTTTGAGTACCATAGTAGTTGTTTGCAAAGAATGCTACTTGCGCGTCGCTAAGTGAACCAGTTGTAAGTTGGTCTGCGAAAGGCGCAACAGTATCTGAAGTAGTACTAGGGAAAGTGCGCGCGTAGTTAACTGACGCTAATAACAGTACAAATAGAGTTACGACTAGAATATTACGATTATACATAGGGAGGGCACCATAATTCTTTTTTTTTACAAAAAGAAGTTTTTTACATATTATGGCAAAAACGTATTTAAACCGCCAGTACAGAAAATTGAGCAAGTATGTTTTTGACGTAAAAAAAATCGCGAAGAGCAACTAAGCTAGTATTTTAGTTAATTGCCTTAAACCAAGTGCAAGTCTTGGCCCGGGACGGTTTAGTAAACTTTCATCGATAGTAAAAACGTTATTTTCTTTTACTACGCGGAGCTCGTCGCAGTGTTCTCTTTTACTAAATATGTCCGCAGTTTGACTTTTGTTTCCTGCAATTGATATAATTACTACATCTGGATCGAATGTTTTTAGTTCTTGGAAGGAAATAGGCATACTTGGCATACCTGCTTTAGAAATTGAAACCCCACCAGCTAAGTTTACTAACTCCGGAACCCAATTTCCACTAGCCGTCGGAGGATTGCTCCACTCTTCAACGTAGACTTTTTTACGCGAGTCATTTTGTTTAGCCGCAGCATCTTCTATACTTTCTTTAAACATTTCAACTAACTGCAACGCCTCTTGCAGGTGCGCAGTTGCGTTTCCGATTTGCACAAATGAATCCATAACTCCGTTAAGTGTTAATGGGTTGACGTGAAGGTGTTTGATTTTATTTTGCGCTAAATCCGCCTGCACATCTTCAGGAATATACATTGAAGATATAACTAAATCCGGTTCAAGTGAAAGTATAGAATCTATATTAGGGTTGAGCCAGCTTCCAATTAAGTTTTTCTCTTTAGCTTTAGCAGGATAATCACAAAACATCGTATTACCTACAATTTCTTCCCCTGCGCCAATCGACCATAAAATTTCGGTATTACTTGGAGCTAGTGACACTATTCTCATGAGACATTAAGGCAATTTAACTATTAAAAAACAAGAAGTACAGTTAATTTTCCTTATTTTGGTTTCGTACTTGGAAATTTAAAAAGCAGTAAAAACACAAGATTAATAGTAAAAATGAAAAAGCAATTCGTAACCCGCGAAAGCCTAATCGGCGCAACAGTTGACAAATACCCATTTCTAGCAGAGCTTATGCTTGGCTATGGCTTGCACTGCGTAGGCTGCTCAGTATCCCCCGTCGAGACTATTGAAGACGGAGTTATGAGCCACGGAGCAAGCGAAGAAGAAGTCGACCTACTCGTAAACGCATTAAACGACGCGATTGAACTTCATGGCGGAGACAAATCGCCAGTAATTGAAATATCCGACGCGGCAGTTAAAGAAATTAAAAGAATGGCTAAAGCACAAAAGAAAGAAGACGCTAGCTTAAGAGTAAGAGCACAAGCTAATGGTTGCTGCTCAGTTAACTACTCAATGGGTTTTGCAAAAGAACAAAAACCAGAAGATAAACGAGTTTTAATTAAAGAAATAAATGTTCTTTATTCTGAAAAAGATGAAGCAAAACTCACAGGAACGATAATTAATTTCAGTAAAGAGAAAGGCTTCGTACTAATGAACCCCAAGAAAAAAGAATGCAAATGCCAAGACAAACATTAACGCTTTTCTCGCGCAGTCTTAGCTTTTTCAAAAGAATCTCGATATACTAATTCAAACTTATTTCTATCTTCTTTGTCGAATTGTCTTAGATTACTTATCAACCCATCAAAACTAAAACGAATAAAACCGCTATTTTCCGCATTATGCACGCCATGTGAGTCTATTAACTTAGCTTTTTTACCGACAACGAGTATGTTTTCCTCATGGACATCTAAATGCACGTAACCTAACGCATGTAATCTGCCTAGTAGGCGAAAAGCTGAATTTGCAACTTGTAACTTATGATCGTAACTTGCATTGGAAGCTAAAAACTTACGCAAAGTGGGCGCGTTATGTCGCAAGGTCATAATTAATGTCCTAGTTTTTGTAACTTCATTACTTTGTTTTTTAGCGGGGAAATGTATAACTGCTAATGGCACTCCAACAGATGCGTTTTGTTCGTTTAAGTGTTTAAACATTTTAACATGGTCTTTAGCCAGTTGTAATTCAATTTTTTGTTCATCTACCCAATGCAAAAACGGCGTAAACGGCTTAAGCACAACGCCGCGTTTACCCATTCGCGAAAATGCTACTCCTTCTTGATTTTTTGTTGGCGGACGGTCGTTTTTTGTGGGAAATTCAAACTTATTACCTAAAGCGCGGATGAAGTTTTCTGCTGGATGCCCAGCTGGATGGTAAACAATAGCAGTACCCTGTTTTGTTTGTACTTGGCTTTCAATCCATTTTTCGGGTTTTTTCATTTGTAGAAATTAGTAATTTTTAGTGTTTTAATCTTTCGAGTGCCTCTAGTGCGAGTTTGCGCGTGCTTGCAACTATTACCCCGTTAGATTTAACGTTCCATTCATTGCCTTCAAAGTCTATTGCAACGCCGCCTGCTTCTCTAACTAATGTTATTCCCGGCACTATATCGTGCAATAAGTAATACTTCGCAAGGTTTAAGTCTAATTTTCCGCATGCAAGCATAGGAAATGCTAATGCAGATGCGCCAAAGTGCCTATAGCTTCGAATAACAGGCAGGAATTTTTTAAAGAAGTCAATAACTGCGAGTCTATTTTCTCCTCTTAAGTACCCCGGGCATTCAGTAGCGGCTTCGTTTAGTTTTTCAATTTTTGAAACTTCAATCTTTTGCGTATTTTTGAAAGCGCCACTACCTTTAGCCGCATAGAATACGTCTCCAGAAATTGGAGTGTAAATTACGTTTACTACTGGCTCGTCGTGATGACAAAGACCAATCATTACACCCCAGTTTGAAACTTCGCGAGAGTAATTGTTAGTTCCATCTATAGGATCTACATACCATGAGTATTCACTAGTTATTTTGTTAGAACCGCACTCCTCGCCAATGATGCAATGACCCGGAAACTCACGAAGTATAATATCAATAATTACTTTTTCTGCTTCAATATCCGCACACGTAACTGGGTTAAACTCTGCAGCATCAACGTGCTTATTTGTAACGGTTACATTACCATAGTGTTTAAGCGCAGTTTGGCCCCCTTCTTTTGCGGCACGTAAAGCTACTTCTAGAAACTTCGAATAATCAGTCATTTGCCTCTAGAATATATAATCAAACTAAAATCATTAAAGACTTGCGTTGATTGTATATTCCAGTTTTTTTCATCAAATGCCGGGAAAAACACGTCGCCCGGGTATTCTTTGTTTATTATTGATAAGTACATTTTGTCTACTAAATTTTGTTCGAGGGCTTGTTTGTATATTTGCGCGCCGCCTATTATGAATACTTCTTTACCCGTAGTTTTTGCAAGGTTTACTGCGTCGTGTAGTGTTTTTGCGATTTGAACTCCTGGGATTTGTATGTCTTGTGAAGTTATTACTATGTTTACTCTTTTTGGTAGTGGCCGGCCGATTGATTCGAATGTTTTTCTACCCATTATTACAACTGAATCTGTAGTTAGTCGTCTAAAGTTTTGTAAGTCTTCGGGTATATTCCAGGGTAGCGCATTACCGTTGCCTATGACTTTGTTTTTTGTCATTCCTGCGATTAAATTAATCATGCTTTTTTTCACACTGAGATTGGGGCTTTTATCATTGGCCAGGGATCGTATCCTTCCAAGGTGAAGTCTTCGTATTTGAAGTCAAAAATATCTTTTACTTCTGAGTTTATTTTCATGACGGGTAATTTTTTGGGAGTTCTGGATAGTTGTTCTTTTACTTGTTCTAAGTGGTTTAGGTAAATGTGAGTATCTCCGCCAGTCCATATGAATTCTCCTGGTTTTAGTCCGGTTGCTTGTGCCATCATCATAGTAAGTAGCGCATATGATGCTATGTTGAATGGTACACCTAGAAATACATCGCAGCTTCGCTGATAGAGTTGACATGAGAGTTTGCCGTTTGCTACATAGAATTGAAATAACGCGTGGCAAGGGGGAAGGCCGCTTTTTGCCATTTCGTCGGCTTGGGCTGGGTTGTATGCCACTACTAGTATTCTTCTTGAGTTTGGGTCTTTTCGTAGAGTATCTTGTACTTTTTTGATTTGGTCTACTCCTTGTCCGTTAAAGTTTCTCCATTGATAGCCATATACTGGACCTAGTTCGCCCCACTTTTTTGCAAATTCGGCGTCGCTTTTTATTTGAGCTACAAACCAGTCGAGTTTTTCAGTCCATTCTTTTGAATATTTAGGAAATTGTGATTCGAGTTGGTTTGCTTTTAGGTATGCTTGGTATGGCCATTCGTTCCAAATTTTTACGTCGTTGTCGACTAAGTATTTGATGTTTGTTTCGCCTTTTAGAAACCAAATTAGTTCGTGAGTTATTCCTTTCATGAATGTTTTTTTAGTAGTCATTAATGGAAAACCTTCTTCTAAGTTGAATCTCATTTGGTACCCAAATACACTAAGCGTACCTGTTCCGGTTCGGTCTCCTTTTTGTACTCCGTTTTTTAAAATAAAGTCTAATAGTTCAAGATATTGTTTCATAGAAAAAAAACACCTAGTCAATTAAAACTAGTTAATTGAGGTAATAATATTTAAACACAAGTTACTCCCATGTAATTACGATTTAAGTTATATGAATAGTTTTGCAGTTATTTTTGATGTTGATGGTGTTTTGAATGATGGTGTTTCGAAGTATTTTGAGCACTTAGAGGCCTATTTTAGGGAGAAGAATATTACACCAAAGGAGAATTTGGTTAAGCATTTGAACGGCCGTAGCATCAAAGAAATTCGCGAAATTTTACTACACGAATACGGTATAGACGGCGCAAGTCAAGAGTATGAGCATAAAGTTGGAAGAAAAACACATGAGTATCTAGTTAACGAGTATAAGCCGGCAAAAGAATTAATGACCTTTCTAAATGAATTAAAGAATACGAAAACAGTAATTGCGCTTGCAACGTCTAATACTCAATATCGAGTTGGCGTTTCGCTTAGTAAACTTGAAATGACTAATAGTGATTTTCACGCAGTTACTACTAGTGAACATGTGCAAAAAGCAAAGCCCCATCCTGAAATTTACCTTACAACCGCACAAAAACTAGGTGTTAAGCCGCAGAATTGTGTGGTTTTTGAGGACGCGCCTAACGGTATTTTGGCCGCTAAGCTTGCTGGAATGAAAGTAGTTGGAATAATTACGAAACTACACTCAAAAGAAGAGCTTTCACAAGCAGATTTAGTAATAAGCCATTTCGGCGAAGTTAATTTGCGCAAAATAAAAGAATTAATAGCAAGCGCGTGATTTATACTTACTAATAGATGACACGCAAACTTACGAAAACACAAGTCGGTGAGTGGACCGTTTGGAATTACACTAAACTCAAACCCGCAGAACTAGTAGCCGCATTGCAAAGAGTATCCAGTAAGCCGCCAATTTTACATAGTATGCCGGCAGTTAGAAAAGGCTCAGTAGGTAAAGTCAGTTTAGCGTTTAAGGTCACTACAAAAAAGGAGCTTTATGCTGCTTTTCACGGTTTGAACCCAGTTAGTTTTTTTAAAACTCTTGAACGGTTAAGAAAAAGAAAAGCGCCCGTAGAAATTCCAATCGCAGTCATTCATAATAATAAAACTAAAGAACGACATATTGTAACGCTTTGGCATGAGGGACACATGGAAGCTAGTGACTTTTTTAACAGCGAAAAAATAAGTAGAAAGGTAAAAGAAAAAGCGGCGATAGAATTAGCTAGAAAAATTGGCGCTTTGCACAGAGAAGGAATTACCCATGGACATCTTACGAATTTTTACTCTCCATCTAGGCTTAACAATATTTTAATCAGTCCAACGGGCCGAGTTAGGATAATCGATTATAGCGCGCTTCCTGCGCGAGTTAAAGCAAGTTTAGTTGAAATTAACGCGCCTTACATGGTTAGAAGTGCATTAGAAGGAGGAGTCAGTTTACTTGATATTGACGACTATCGTGGATATCCTGATCGTTTAACGACTAGACTTGTACGTGAATACGAAAAAGCAAGAAAGAAGTAAATTTAGCGCATTTGTTCTAGTATTTTTCTTTGGTTTCCCCACGCAAGTTCAGGTAAGTCATATAATGAGAACCATTTTACTTCGCTAACTTCATTGCTTGTTTTTGGTTCTCCGATTATTTCTATTTCGTACGCGATAGGAAGAGTGCAGAATGTTTCGTCTTTGAATTGGTAATAATTGACGGGCATTACTCCGATTAGTTTACCTACTTTACAATCACAACCAATCTCTTCTTTAACTTCCCGTACAAGTGCTTCTTGTGGTTGTTCTCCGAAGTCAATAAAACCTCCGATTACACTCCATTTGCCTTTTTCTGGTTCCATAGCTCGCTTTTCAAGTAAAACTTTTCCGTTTTTAGTTGCAAAACCGCAAACAACAGCGCGAACATTAAGAAATAATACGAAGTTGCATTTTTCGCACTGCGGATTACTCAGGTGTCTTTTGGAGAGTAAACCGGCGCATTTTGGGCAGTATTTGTAGCAAGAGTTAACGTTATTCATAATTAGTCTTATTGATTGAGCAGTTTATAAAAATCAACCGGCATAAAAATAGTTAAATGAAAAAAGAAATCCTAGTTTGTAAAATTAAAAAAGAATCTTTAGACTTTTTGCTCAACGCAGCCAAGAAAACGTATCCGGACGAATTTATAGCTGTACTAGAAGGAACAAAAGAAAATGACTACGTTTTAATTGACGCTGTGACCGTCCCCCCTTTTAGTGAAGGTGATGAAGATGAATCTAGCTTTTCGGATGGATTTTTACCACCAATGCCCCGGTTCATAGGCGTTTTTCACAGTCACCCTAATAGTACAAATGAACCATCAGATGCCGACTTGGAAACTTTTAGTAAAGGATTAGTACATTTAATCGCAAGAGATCCTTTTGTTTTCAAAAATGTAGCTGCATATAATAATGATGGAACGAAAGTCCATCTTGAAATTACAAAATAGCTTTATTATACGTTACAATACCTAAAGTGTATTGTTATACGCTATGGATATTAGAAGCGATTTTCCAATTTTGCAAAAATTTACTTATTTAGACAGCGCAGCAACTAGCCTAACCCCCCTTCAAGTAGTAAAAGCAATGGACGAGTACTACAACGAATACCGCGCAAGTCCTCATCGTGGCGCATACTCAAACGCCCGAAAAACTACCGCAAAGTACGAAGAAAGTAAGGAAAAAGTTGCGAAATTTGTAAACGTAAAAACCGAAAACGTAATTTATACTAAAAACTGCAGCGAAGCAATTAACTTCGTAGCACTTGGAAGCGAATTAAAAGAAAAAGCAAACATCGTAACAACTGTAAGCGAGCATCATTCTAACTTTCTCCCATGGCTTGCATTAAAGAAGAAAAATAAAATCAAAGACCTACGAGTAGCACAGCTTACAGAAAATCAAGAACCTAACTTTGAAGAAGTATGTGAATTAATTGACGATAACACAGCAATAGTAGCAGTTAGCCTTGCAAGCAATGTCCTAGGTAACGTTGCGGATATTAGTAAAGTAGTCAAAACAGCTCATTCGCACGGCGCTAAGGTTGTTGTTGACGCTGCTCAATTTGTAGGCCATCACTCGTTAGACTGTAAGAAACTAAGCGCTGACTTCGTAGCGTTTAGCGGGCACAAAATGCTCGGGCCCACTGGAATTGGCGTTTTAATTGCAAATAACGAGTTAAAACCGTCGCTTTTTGGTGGCGGTACAGTAAAAAATGTCACTCTTGATTCTTTTGAACTACTACCAGGTTACGAGGCGTTTGAAGCTGGAACTCAAAACACAGCCGGCGCAATTGGACTAGCTACGGCAGTTGATTATTTACAAAAATTAGACGTAAATAAAATCGAAAGGCATAACCGCGAGTTAACTCAAAAACTCTACGAACGTTTAGTCGAAATGCAATGCGAAGTCTACGGGCCAAAAGAACGCAAAGGTTCATTAGTTGCATTTAACGTTCCAAAAATTAAGTTCAGTGAAGTAGCAAGCTACTTAGACTCATTAGGTAAGGTTTGTGTTAGAAGCGGACATCATTGCGCAATTCCACTCACAAAAGCACTTGACATTCAAGGTTCAGTGCGCGCATCTGTGCACATTTATAATAATGAAAGCGACGTTGAAAAATTTGCCGAAGGCATACAACAAATTAAGAAGCTAGGATGAAAATAAATTTATGGTTCTTTGTATAGTAGCATTAGTAGTTTTTGGAATACTTGGCATTTTTAGCGCTAAGTATAGAAAGCTTGCCGCGCAGGCGCTTGACTGCACAGTTAAAACAGTTACTCTACGCCCGTGCGATACTGGTCTTGACGAAAAAATTAAGACAAAACTTATTGGAACTCTACTAAAAATTAGCCCTGCAGTTGCTAAGTTTAGCAACAAACATTACAATGTACTCTCTAAAGTTGCAGGTATTCTTTTCTTCGCGTTATTTTTTGGTAGTTTGTTTTTCTCTGCGCAAAGTGTTTACAACTACGCAGTGTATGGTAACTGTAATGGCCCGGGTTCAACTGAGTTTTGTGCTTTTGATGCACTTCTTGGAAAAAACACTACTAACACGCCATTCGTAACCCCAACTGTACTCTCAAGTGACTTGAAAATCGGAAACCCTGTCGCGAATCTAACTGTGATTGAATTCGGTTGCTATACCTGCCCGTTTACTAAAGCAAATGAAGGCGTACGCAAACAACTAGTAGACAAGTATAAGGGAGAAGTTCGTTTTGTATTCAAACCATTCCCATTGCCAAACCATAACAATTCCCGTGAACTTGCCGCGGCTTCACTTATTAACAATTCGTGGGAATTTCACGACACACTCTTTGAACTTCAAAAAGACTTCAAAAGTATTAGTAAAGACGAAGCACTAGCAAAGTTAGAAACACTAGGCGTAACGCGCGCGGAAATTGAAAATAAGACTATTCAAGATGACGTTGAAGCTAACTTTGAACAAGGAGTAAACGCGAAAATAATCGGCACCCCAACTTACTTCATCGGCAACGCTTCATTCGTCAATCCCTCATTCAACCAAATGAGCCAAGCCATAGAACTAGCACTCACTGGACAAACACTAAACCACACAACCGCCCAAACACTAGGCGGAAGCTGCCCCGCATAAAAAAAGTAATTCTTACCAGCCGTAGTGTTCTGCTCTTGAGTATCCGAATGCTAGTAGTGCGTCGATTGCTCCTTTTGTTACTAGTTTTGGATTCTTTGCGAGGAGTTTAGCGCCTACTTTGGCTTTGTCGAGTACGTTTAAGTCAGATAGATCTTCGGGTAGACATTTTGCGATTTGGTTTAACTCGCTGTCTGTGAACTTGTAGAGTTTGTGTTTACCGCCGACGATTTTACTATAAGGAGGAAATTCTGCTTTCCATAACGTTTCGTATTCTTTTAGTGAAGCTGCGGAAAGGTCGTTTTTGTCGATTGCTTTTTTGGCTACTTGGGATGCGAATTGTCCACTCTTTAAACTAAGGTGAGTGCCTCCTTCGAATAAGGGAGATGTGAATCCGGCTGCGTCGCCGATTAGTATTATTCCATCTGCGGTTGTGTTGGCTACGGGTCCGCTTGCAGGTATTGGCCCGCCGAATGTCTTGACGACTTTTTTGTTTTTCCAGCCCATTTTTTCAACGAAAGCGTCTAAGTATTTTTTGGCTTTAGCATTATCATTAGTGACTAGTCCTACGTTTGCTCTGCCGTTTGATTTTTGGATCATCCAAAGGTATCCGTGTGGCGCAAATTCTGGCCATAAGTAAAAGTCCATATAGTCATCACGGGGGATGTCTTCTAGTTCGTATTGAATTCCAATTACAGTATCGGGTTTTTTGTTGAGTTGTAGTAGTTTGTTTGCTACTCCGTGTACTCCGCTTGCGTCGATTACTAGTTTTGCTTTGATTTCTCCGCTTGCAGTGGTTAAAGTCCAAGTTTCGTTTTCGCGTTTTAAGGCAGTTACTCTTGAGTTTAGTTTTAATTCGGCACCTGCGTGCGAGGCTTCTTTGGATAGCCATTGTTCGAACTTGTGTTTTTCAAGGATATAACCTTCTTCGGTTACTTTAGTAGTAGTTCCATCAGGAAAGATTACTCGTATTCCCTTTACGGGAAATGAGATTGCTTCTTTTGGTAGTTTTAATCCTGTATTTTGAGTAGCGTATAGCGAGAGGCATTCTCCACAGTGTACTGGTTCGCCTACTACTTTGTCTTCTTCTAGGATTACTGTTTTTAGCCCTAGTTTAGCGCAGTGAAAAGCCGCGCTTCCGCCGGCAGGTCCTGCTCCTATAATTGCAACATCAAAAATCATTCTTTAATCGTAACACCTTTGGGTGAAGTTTAACAAAAGTTATATGGAAAAGTAAGGAGGTTAGAAGTTAAAAAAATGACTAGTACTGAATCATACTGCTTTGTTTTTATTCAAAGTTTGAGTTATTAATTCATGAAAATAATTTCGATATTGTTAACGGTTTTACTTTTTAGTACATTTATTTCCGCAAGTTTACCCGCCGAAAGTCAAAAATGGCTTGATCAAAATTCTAAAACAATAACTAAACTCTACGTATCCGGTGGCACACAAGCAGTTGATGATGCAACCGTAACCACCGAAACTAGCACAGCTAAACCCCCTACATTAAGTGATCGACTTAACGCAAAAGTTTTAGAGTTAAATGGTAAGACTATCCCCGCAGATTATGATTTGATAACTGAAAATGGAAATTATGTTCTTAAAGTAGTTAGCTTAAACACAGTTCCAGATGCAGTAATTAACGCACTCGCAGACACTGAATCAAAAACCACACTAGTTTACACTATTGAAGTTAAAGATAGAGTAATAGTGAACGCGAGAAAGGGCAGCGTTTCGGACTATAAAATGTTATTTGGAGTTACTAATGATGCCGCGACTAGAATTTTGGATGCTTCAGATACTTTAGGTCAAGTTAAAGTTGAAATGCAAAATTCAAAACTAAGATACAAAGCATTTGGATTTTTAGACACTAAATTACAATTCGTAAAATCGCTCAGTGGATTTCTTGGAGTATTAGCACCACAATTAAAGGATTCACTTAAGTTTTTAGATGGACTAAAGTAGATTTTAAGTAATCCATTTTTCTTCTTTTATTTTTTCTATTTTATTAGCATAACGTGTTAACACGAACAATAAGTCTGAAAGTCGATTCAGATAAGTCACGGCGTGAAAGTTTATTGTTTCTTTTTCTTTGAGTGAAATTACGCTGCGTTCTGCTCTTCTACATATGCTTCTTGCTAAGTGTAGGCTGGCCGCGCATTGACTTCCTCCAGGGAGTATAAAATTAGTCATTGGTTCTAGTTTTGCGTCGATTTCGTCAATTATCTTTTCTAGACGCTTCGCATCTTGCGCAGCAATACGTGTAATTGGTTTGGGTGTGATTGACTCTAGGGGCGTTGCGAGGTCCGCGCCTACTTCGAATAGTTTTACTTGTATTTCTTGTAGCACTTCGCGTAGTTGCTCGTCTTTAGTGAAACTGGCGGCAAGGCCTATGCTAGAGTTTAGTTCATCTACGTCCCCGTATGCGCTAACGCGCATTGAACTTTTCGTAACTCTTTGTCCATCAAATAAGCTTGTCTCGCCTGAGTCTCCAGTTCGAGTGTAGATTTTTACCATTTAATTTAAACAACTCAGTTGCATTTTATTATATTCGCAAATTAATAACTTAAATAATGCCCTGTACTACCATGTGATTTAATATGTTACACATATACAAAAAAACTTAAAGATTAAACATAGAATAAGCCCATATTGAGATGTTATTTGTGAAAATTTATTTACTATTTTTAGTTTTAATGATCCCCACAATAAATGCAATAAATCTATTTACCCCCCCAGACGTAGAATTTAGTTCAACTACACATAATTGTTTATTGGCGTTACAGCTAGCCCCCCAAGGCCACATAGATTATAATTTGAAACGCAACGTAAACTGCATATATACCGCATCATTTACTATTACAAATTTAGATAATCGAAAAATAACTATATATCAACCCATTGTTAAATTTTTATATGTCCAAGGTATAATTGCACTACCTAAAGAAACTTCTTTTTTAACTAAATGCAACACTCCTTTTTCTTTTAATTTAATACCCGGAGAAGAACGACTGGTGACTTGCCGTTTTAATGGAATGCAGATTCCTTGGTCAAATAATCCACTAATAGTAGACCAGCGAGGTATTATTGTAAGTGATTATTTCATGTTAAGGCAATCATTTAAAGCACGTTATACTGAAGATGACAATATACCTATAGACATAGGAGATATTTTTGATCAAGAAATATTTATTCGCCAATAGTGATTAGTTTTTAACAAATAATGTACTTAAAAATAATGGATTAATATTTATGGTTTTGTGTGTTGGTTCGTTCGGTTTGGATACTACTCGTACTCCTTTTAAGTCGGTTGAAAGAGTTTTGGGTGGTAGTTGCGCGTATTTTTCTGCGGCGGCTAGTTATTTTACAAAAGTTCACGCGGTGGGGGTCGTAGGTAGTGATTTTCCAAAGGAATACACCACTTTACTCCGTAAACTTGATATAGATTTAACTGGTTTGGAAACTCGTACAGGTAAGACGTTTAGTTTTGATTCTAGTTTTGATCATTCCTTATATCACAGGACTCAGAATGCTATTGATTTTGGCGTCGTTAATGGTTATACTCCTACTGTGCCACGAAGTGGCTACGGAGAGTTTCTTTTTTTGGCGACTTTTAATCCAGATTTGCAATTGAAGATTGTTAAGGAAGCTAATGCAAAGCACGTGTTTATGGATACTATTGAATTCTTTATTGCGAATGAAAAAAGCAATGTGGAAAAAGTACTCCGAGAAGTTAATGGAGTAGTTCTTAATGATGCAGAAGTTCGCATGTTGACTAAAGAGCATAACTTAGTAAAGGCCGGTAAGAAAATAGTTAAAGATTACGGGAATGAGTATGTCATCGTTAAGAAAGGCGAGCATGGCTGTATGCTTTTCACAGATGATGAAGTTCTACCATTTTCCGCGTTACCTTTAGAGGACATTGTTGATCCTACTGGCGCGGGTGATTCTTTTGCTGGTGGTTTTATTGGTAATCTTGAAAAAAGTGGCAAGATTAATGACAAAACACTACGCGAGTCAATAGCATATGGACATGTAATGGGTAGTTTTGCAGTACAAGCTTTTTCACTCGATAAAATAGCCCACTTAAAGCCAAACGAAATCACGAAGCGATACGACGAGTACAAAAAACAAACCTGTTTATTATGTTAAACTTATCACTATCTTCATTTGACAAATTACGACTAAACTACATTACAAAAAAACTTAACCAATATCCATATCTAAAAAAAATAGGAATAACTTCAGAAGAA
>CAZERP010000010.1:0-3379 GCA_964514805.1 Microcaldota archaeon | reverse complement strand
ACTTCGTTGCTGTCCGTGTGTGTTTTTGGTTCTTTGAATTTTAGTATTAGTACTAGCCATGCTGCGAAGATTAGTATACTTCCGACTATTACAGGAACGTTTGCTCCGTTTACTGCTATGAATCCTGCTATTAGCGCGGGGATTGCGATTCCTATTGATTGAATTGATTGGTTTATTCCTAGTATTTCTCCTTGCATGTCTTTACCTGCTGAGTTGGAGACTAGCGCAGTAGTATTAGGATATGATAAGCCGTTGCAAATTGCCATTAATGGGACGAGTAATAAGAACCAGTCAGAGTTTGGTACTAAAGTGTAGGCGAATATTATAATTGAAACTCCGATTAGTGAAAATGATAGTGTTTGTTTTGGCGTGAATCTTTTTGAAACTGGTTTAGTTAGTACTCCTTGTACTATTGCAACCCAAATTCCGATGTATGCAAAGAAGTCACCTATTTGTGATTGAGTGTACTGAAACTTTTCATATAGGAAGACTTGGAAGAACTGTGTGAAGAATGCAAAGCCGAAAGTCCAAAGGAGAACGACAGTGAATATCACTTTTAGGTTTTCGTGCGTGAATGCTTTTTTGAGGTTTTTGACTCCCGTTAGTAAGTTTACTTTAGAGGTTCTTCGTACAGTTAGAGTTTCTTTAAATAATACGAATAGTAAAGCAATGTTAATTAGAGAAAGCATAGCTGCGAATATGAATGGGGTTGAAAACGAAAACCAGCTAACTACGCTCGGGTCGGATAGTTTTCCTCCGACAAAGGGGCCGATTATGAATCCGAGTCCAAACATCATTCCAATGAGCCCAAAGTTGCGCGCTCTGTTTTCTGGTTTGGTGACGTCTGCGATTGCACTCATGGCAATTGAAATGTTACCCCCCGTAAAGCCATCGAGTATTCTACCTATAAAGAGTAGTTCGAGTCGTCCCCAGATTATTCCTAAGGCGAACAGTAAGTAACCTACGAATGTTCCGGCGAGTGATAAGAGCAGTAGTTTTTTTCTTCCGTATTGATCTGAGAGTGTTCCAAATATTGGCGCGCCGATGAATTGCGCGAGGGCATATGATGCAAGTAGAGCACCTAGTAGTATTGTTTTGTCTGCTAGTGTTCCTGCGATTTTTAGTCCGTGTACCGGATCTAAGAATAGTAGCGCTAGTACGGGAATTGCGATTCCGACGCCTAGCATGTCTAGGAATACTGTGAAGTATATTGGTAGTAGTGGTTTGTTTTCAAATGCCATAGGAAAATTAGTTTCACTTTTAAAGCTAGTAATAATAATTAGTATCGTACGTACTATATATTATAGAAAGTATTAGAATAAAAATAGATAAATGCTTTTTATTATAACATGAATTTTGACGACATAACAAAATACTTTAGCTACTTAGAAACCATTTCCTTAATTTTAGGAGTCATACTAGTAGGTGGCGCAATTGCGCTACCTGATTTGAATAAAATATTTGAAGATTTACTTGCAAACCACGCGATTTATTTAGCGCTTTTACTTGTACTCGCAGTCGGCTGGCTCTTCTTTAGTATATTTACCGGAGATGGAACTCAGGGCATTGACGCGTTCATGAACGTATTCGTAACACTGTTTGCATTTTCTCTTTTTGTACTAGGAAGTTTACTAGTAACTATAATGTTTACAGGTAAGGTTAATTGGATGTTAATTTTCGGTATGACTTTTATACTAAATTACGTATTCAGCCACTACATCAAAATATTGTGAAGCTATAGATGAATGTTCAAGAAATTACTAACTACTTAGGTTACTTAGACATACTAGTTTTATTACTCGGAGTAGTTTTCATAGGCGGCGCAATAGTAATACCTAACTTGAATAACTTAGCAGAAGATTTACTTGGAAACTACCTAGGCAATCTAGCTATCGTCTTCGTAATTGCGTTTGTCTTAATTTTATTAAGCATATTTACCGGACAAACTAATTTACTTGGTTTAAACATTAGCCCAGCAGACTTTCTACTCGAAGCATTAATTTCAATATTCTTTTTCTCTTTATTCATAGTAATTTCAATGGGAATTAGCGGCGTAACCACCGGCAAATTAAATTGGCTACTAATCACCGGATTAACATTCGTACTAAACTACGTTTTTAATCACTACATAAAAACCCTAATTTAAAAAAAAGTGAGGAAAAAGTTATTTACTTACTTTATTTAGTAGTTCAGCTAATTCCATGGAAGTAGGCTTTATATTTGCTTTTTCAAGTTCAGATCTAACTACTGCTTTTTTACCCGGATTTTTGCCTACTATATTACCCAAAAAACGACTAGTATTAGGTAATTTAGTAACTAAAAATGGAATTAGATCAGAAACATCAACACCTGCACTATTAGCTGCATCCAATGCGCGCATTAAACTATCCATAACCGCACCAGGTTTTTCTTTAAGTACAGTATCACGTAAAACAGGATACACTATAACGAAATCCTTAGTTGTTACAAATGACTTAATTTCATCCGCTGCACCTAAGCGTTGCATTAAATCCTTACTTTGAAGTAATTCTATAGCATCTTTTAGTTTAGAGTTAACTTTACTAAGGTCAATTCCAAGATTTGGCGCGGCGTCAGTGTTTTCGAAAGTGAAACTTCCACTTGCAACTAATGAGCCGTCAATTAAACCAGTTACATCCATTGCACTTACGCCTGTATTAGTCCAATTGACTTGAATCTGTTTAGTTGGATTTTTAGCTTGCATGTAAATTTTAACATCAATATCATGTTTTCCACGTTTAAGTAAATCAAAATTGTTTTTTGATTCTCCCACTACTTCATCTTGAAAACCATTCCATGAATATTGATCTGCATCTATTTTCCAGCGCATACCTGCAAAAAAGTTTTGTTTTTCTCCATCTACATAAAATCGTACTACATACCCTAGTGCTTTTTCATCTTTAACATAGTCCGCGAATGTCTTTTCAAAAAATGCCCTAAAGCATATTTTTTCGCCTTTTTTAAAATTAGTTTTTAATTCAACACTATTTGGATCGTCTTTTGGAATTTCTACACTTGCAAAAACTATAGATTTACTACTTCCAACTTTACTTTTAGCCATTTTATATTCAGCTCCATATCCAAGGGAAAAAATTTAAAATAAACCTAAATACTTTTAGTAAAATTAATACCACCTGTATTAAAAACCCAAATACCTAGTCAAATGAGTAAATTAAAACGCAAATTAATTACTATAATCGTAATTTTAATCTGGTTTTAAAGTATTACTTGCAGTAAAAGTTGAGTGATTTACATATGAAATTATTATCCCTACTTTTAATTTTACTTAGTTTACAACTCGTAAGCGCTACTGCTTGGCCTGGTGATGCCGGAGTAGATATAGACAGTAATTTACCTGAAG
>CAZERP010000009.1:0-32389 GCA_964514805.1 Microcaldota archaeon | reverse complement strand
CTAATAGTACTAGCTGCCGCAATAGCATTTCTAGCAGTCTTCATGTCCGCCGCAAGCGACTTTAGCAGCAAAGCGCTAAACCGAAGCGAACTACAAACACAAAAAACCGCATTCAATGACCTAACCTACAACCTAAACTTAGTAAACTCACTATCTCCAGGCTCTACATTCAAAAGAAAAATAACCCTGATAGAAAACGCGGCAATACAAATAAATGAAAAAAACGAACTAAACATGACATTCGCACTAAACAACCAAACCACGACCTGGCTACAAAAAATACCCGAAAACACACAAATAAAACTAAACCAACTCACCAAAGGCGAGCGCACACTAATCTACGAAAAAACCCCAACCGGCGCAACTTTAACTCAACTAAATTAGTTTTTAATACTACAAACACCTAATCCTATAATCAACGCTATGCGATTAATACTTGCAATAACCTCACTAATACTACTAACAACACTAGCAGCAGCCTACACAGACCACTCACTAGTAACACTAATCGACTTCAAACCAGACGGCAGCGCCAAAGTAACCGAAAAAATAACCGTCACATTCGACAGCGACGCAGAACGAGAATCCTTCAGCGACGCCATGGCCAACCCATCAAGCCAAAGCACAATAGTAGGATGGAAAAAATTCTCAAAAAGCGTAGAATACCACGTAGCCGGCGTAATACCCGGATCAACCAGAATCACGGCCAAAAGAGACTTCACAATCTCGTACCCAGCCGGAAACATAATCGTAGAATATGACACACTACCAATCGCAATCGTATCACAACCCTCAAGCAGAGTAACAAGATACACATTCAACGGAACCGGACTAAACTTCAAAAGACTACAAACCGGCCAAGTAATACTCGGACAATCCATAAGACTAGCATTCCGCATACCAAATGAAGCAAGATTTACAAACATAAACCCACAATCAGACGAAGTAACAAAAAACACAGCATCATTCCTAGGCCCACTATCTGCTAAATTCTCAGTAGAATTCGAAATAGAAAAATCACTCTCACAAGAAGTAAGCGACTTCTTCGCCGACCTAACAACCAACACAGTAAACCTAGTACCAATACTACTCGCACTAGCCTTCATAACATTCTTCGCATACAAACTACTAAGCCCAAAACAAGATGAAAATTAGTTGATTTAAATGCCTAAAGACGAAATTGCGTTTAAAGAATACTTAAATCAAAGCGGTTTTTTGTTAGAAGATCTTGCGTATAATTTGTTAAAAAGTAATTTTTCACATTTGGGTAGAATAACTAAGAATTTTTTAATAGAAAAAAACGGGGAAGTAGAAATAGATATTTTATTTTTTGCGGAGCAATGGAACAAAACTATTATTTTTGAAGTTAAGAAACCATTAGATAAATCACATAATAAAGTAGAATGGTATTTTTTAAGAAATAAAAACGATTATGACTTATTAAGTGTTACTTCAAAAAGAGTAATGGTGAATTTAGGACGATAAATCGGAGGACTTCTGATTTTAAGACTAGTAGCTATGCGCTACCGCCGTATGATTTGACTCAGAACAAAGGTGCCGATACGAATCGTGCAATTTATGATGTAGCAACTGATTTGTTGGATGTAATAAATACTGTTTTATTGCGTACGCCGGATGGTGAAGATTATGCAGATACTTGTGTCATTCCTGTTTTGCTAACAAATGCGCCGTTGCACTTGGTTAATTACGGAAATTCGGATATTGATAAAAATGGTAATTTAATCAATTACGCGGTTGAAGACGTAGGATTTTTGGCGTATTACCATCCTAAATTGTTTTATACTTCTGCAAAACGGTTTATTCCTAATGAAGGTTTGACTTCATTAAAATTTAATCGATCAAGAAAAACAGTATTTGTGGTGAACGTGAATCATTTAGTTGAATTTATACGTTTAATCGGAAATAATGATTTTGTTAAGTGAATTACTTCTTTGCTGCTAGGTTTTTGGCGAATTTAGTTTCGTCTTCTGAAAGTTCAAAATAAGTCTCAAAACCACTAGCTTGCGCGATGAGCGGCAAATCACTTTTCGCCTGCTTTTTACTACAATGCGTCTTTAACGCAACTTTACTAGCAACTGCGTCCATCATCCCACGAGTAATCTTACTCGCTGAAAGCTGCTTTATCACACCAGGAAACTGATACTTCACAAACTTACCATATGGTTTACTCTTGGATAGTGCAACGCCTGCGTGAGAAATAGCCCGTGCGTATCTAAGAAAAACATAATTTTGTCTGCGATATATCCTAGCTTGAAATACACTAGCGCGGGAAACTCGTTCCATTGCAGACGCTTGTTCACTTAACACGTCATACTCGAGTGGTATATTTTCCTCAAGCCATTTGATAAACATATCAAGATCATCATCAATACCATCACTTGCATGAATAGCCGAGTTATAATCAGTAGCTTTGAAAAGATTTTGAACTGCGGTGTAAATACTTTGTTCTCGCTCTCTAAAACCGCCACTCCATGTAGTAATTTGCGTACGCGAGCCGATGCAATTAGCTTGCAAATCAACAAGCGCAGCGCGTAAATCTCCGCCGCAACCCTTAGCAATGCCCTTAACGGTAGTTTCGCTGGCAGTTGCGTTCATTTTTTCAAGCGCAGAGTTTAAGCAGTCTTCGACTGCGCTAGCGTTAACCTTTTTGAACTCAAGCGCCTTAGCAAGTAAACGCAGAGGCGCTAATTTTGGGTCCCAATAATCATCTGCAATTAAAATCAAAGGGCCACCTGGATTTTTCAAAATGCGTGCAACTTCTGGAATTTGACCGCGGTCAAAGCACGCGTCAATCTCATCAACTACTACAAGGCGAAGGCCGCCGTATAACGAGGATACTCCGCTTGCAACACTGATTAATTTATTCAAAGCATCTGCAGTACGAACATCACTAGCATTCGTTTCAACTAACTGCCAGTCCATTTGCTTAGCGATGACTCTAGCAAGAGTAGTCTTACCAACGCCAGTAGGGCCATAAAAAATCAAAGGTTTTTGTGTTTTACCACGCGTCCACTCTAAGGCCCATTTTTGAACTTCGATTTTAACAGTATCGTTGCCACTAAACTCTTCAATTGAAATTGGCTCGCAAGCTTCGCTCCAAATACGGGTAGTTAACATAAATTTTTAAACAGAATTAGAATAAGCGCGTAAAGAGATAAAAACCCTAAGCGGTCCATTTTTGTTTCAATTTATCGTAATGAATTTGTGCTAGTTGCTTACTTGCAGCAAACTGCAAAGAGTCAAACTTAGCTAATTTCCGTGCTAATTCGTCATTTTTGTCGCGGTCTTCTGCCCAAAGTTTAAACTTAGTATGTAACCTTGGGTCTGCAAAGAAAGCTATTACGTCTGCATCTTTTACAATACGACTTTCAACACTGTCGGTTTTCTTTTCAAAGAACTTCTTTAGTTCATCCATTTGCTCCGCTGTAAGTTTGAGTGATTTCAAGTACTTTTCGCACACAGTCCAACCTAACTCGTGATGCTTTGCATGTAATGTTTCTTCGTCTGCTTTGTAAGTCTTACCAATATCATGAAGCAAAGCTTCTAATGTGACAACAGTTTTATCGCACGTGAATTCACTTGCAAGTTCTAAAGCAAAATCAAGTACATGCAATGAGTGTTGGTACATTATAGTTCCATCACCAAAACTATAGTGTGGATTAGCTTCAAACTCTTCGAACACGAAAAGCTTCGTCTCCTCAGTAATATCTTCTAGGGTTTTCATTTTTAGTAAAATTCATCCTTTGTGCATGATTTCGATTACGTCTCTGTGTTCGAGTACGTGGTCTGCTCCGAGGGTTCTTTTGGTTTTGACGTTAACTGCTTTGATGAAGTTTTCAGCAAAACTAGTGTGGAGTGATCCTGCGAATTGAACTGCTGTAGTGCCCGGTGGCATAAGGAAGCAATCTGGGAGTGTTCTGCCTTGTGAGTCGACTAGGTTATTTACTCCTCCGGGGAATACTGCGATGTATTTTAGGTAGTCGAATACGGCTGCGTTGAGGCATTTTTGTACTCCTGTTCCGTTGAATTTTGTGCAGACTTGTTGTAGTAAGTCCATTGCTTGTTTTTGTTGTGGCGAGAGTTCTTTTTTGATCGTAAAAGTTGAATCGCCAGGTATGTAGTCAATAAAACCGGCTTTAGCTGCTTGTTTTAGGGTGATTTCAACTTCTGCGCTGCATGGTACGATTAAGTAATTAGGATATGCTTTTTTGAGGCGGTCGATATTTGCAGCTGCGGCTGGAATATCGCACTTGTTTGCCGCGATGATAATTGGTTTTCCAATTTCTCTAAGTTTAGTGCAGAACTTGAGTTTATCTTCATCACTCCAATCTAATATTTTCTTCTCATTTAAGTTTAACTCTAGAAGTGTTTTACGTATGAAGTACACATTAAAACCAAGTCCGGAGAATTGTTTAGCTAAAACATCTTCAATTTTGCCCGGCTCTCTTGCGAGTTTCTTTTGATTATCGTCAAAAATTCCTTTAATCCAAAGGTTAATTTCTTGTTCTAAAAATTCAACATCTTTAACCGGATCATACGAACCCGTTGGCACGGTTTCTCCGTTTTCGTTAGTACCACCAGACGCGTCAATAACGTGAATTAAAAGATTAGCTTGACGAAGATCATCCAAGAATTTGTTTCCAAGACCTTTACCTTCGTGCGCGCCAGGAACAAGTCCAGCAACGTCGAGTAATTCTACAGGTACAAAACGTCTGTGATTTATACAATACCCACTGCGCGGATTACACTGTACGTTGAATTCTTTATCGACACATTCAACTTCAACGTAGCCTACAGCATGGTTTGGTTTAATAGTAGTAAATGGATATGCTGCTCTAGCAACAGCTACACTAGTACACGCTTGAAAAAAAGAAGATTTACCCGCAGAGGGCTTTCCACAAAATGCAATTAACATAATTATAATTCAACTCAAATATTTTCTTTGTAATAAAAAAAATTAGTCTAAATGTATTACGGTATTAGTAGGTTAAAAAAAGCTCCTTATCGCGGTTTAAACTAAACGAATTAGCCTAGTTTTGCCCTTACCCGTCGGAGAATCAGCTCCTTCAAGTAAAACAGTCGTGACAATTTTTTTATTTTCCAGATCTTGCACGTGACTACGAATCGCCCGGTCAGTCACGTTCATCTTTTGCATTAAAGAATTAAACAACTGGCCAGCAGTAAGTTCACACTTATCAGAAACGCTTAACGAGTCTATAATCGCAAGTTCAATCTCATTACTAATACTCTTCTTTAACAACTCGAGTTGTTCCTTAGTTTTTTTAACCGGCTGCGCAGAAGTTAACTTATCTGCTAGTTGAGAAAAAGCAAAACGAACATTATCTGGTGTAACGCAATCTTGACGTTCATCTTGCGCGTTTCTGCCAGCAAGCCACAAACACTGCAATGCAACTCGCGCATCTCCGCCAAGCTTCGCTCCCCTGGCCGCGCAAAGCGCTATGACCTCTTCATCAACAGTTCCCGGTCTAAATGCAATTTCTACTCTCTGTCGTAAAATTTCTTTCAACTCTATTGGCGTATATGATTTGAAGAAAACAGATTGCCCTGCAAGCGAAGACCTAATCCGGGCATCTAACTTAGATAATAATTCCGAGTCATTAGTTATACAAATCAAACCAAAAGCTACTGCGTGATTTTCATCTGCCCTGGAAAAATCGTACAGTATAGAGTCTTCTTTTTTGTAAATAAGTTGATCAAACTCATCAAGCACAAGTATAGGTATTTTACCTTCTTTTTTCAAAACTTCAAAAATTCGCTCAGAAAGTTCATCCGGCGAAACACCTCTACGTGGAAGTGGCACTTGAAGCGCAACTGCAATACTCGAAAGAATAGCAGTTCTAGTGTTACTGCTCCAACAATTAATGTAAACCGGCAAAACTCTACTAGTATACTCAGTAAGCTGCTTTAACACATGTTTAGCGCAAGTAGTTTTACCCGTACCCGTTGGCCCCCAAAGGAAAACATTCCTAGGTTTTTTACCACTAGTTGCGGGTTGAAGCGCCGATGCAATCTCTTGTAACTGCGCATCTCTAAGTACGGGTTCAAGCGGAGTCCAATCGGGCAGCAAAGTACTCTCGGCAGTAAAGATATCTTTACTCTCAAGATGCTGTTTTGCAAACAAATTACGCTTAATGTCAGTTGCCATGTATTCTTTTATTAATAAAACGCGCCTTACATTTTTAACTGATATCATACAAATGAACTTTTCACTTGCCGCATTTTGGAAACTAACAAGACTAGAACACTCACTACTAACACTAGTAGGAGTAGCAGTAGGCTGGCTACTAGCACAACCCACTAACACGCACCCTGCGTTAACCCTACCATTAATACTTACCCTGATCGCGTATGGACTTGGCCCCGCGCTTTTAACTGCGGGCGCTTTTGCACTAAACGATTACCATGGATACGAAACAGATCGTATGAATGGCCGAAGAGACAGACCAATAGTCGCAGGAAAAATCAGTTTAAAAGACGCTAAAACAATAGCAACGGCATTACTCGTAATCGGAGTCGTGTTATCACTGCCATTTGGATTTAATCCATTTGCAATATCATTACTCTTTGCAATAGGATCGATGCTCTATGACCCAGTTCTTAAAAAATTACCATTAATTGGAAACATTTTCATCTCAACTACAATGGCAATACCATTCGTATACGGCGCGCTAATCGCAGCTCCCATGCTAAACAAATTAGTACTTGTACTCACAGCAATTGCAATACTAGTAGGAATCGGAAGAGAAATAATTAACACAACAAGAGACATACGCGGCGATCGCGCAATCGGCGCAAAAACACTACCAATTCTACTAGGCGCTAACCTTTCAATAAAAATCGCAAGCGCATTCATACTCGTAGCAGTAGCACTTTCAGTAATGCCATTTCTTTGGACTAAAAACAACACTTACGTCGCAGTAGTTAGCCTATGCGATGCACTATTAATCTGGGCGGTAATTACAGCTAACGAAAACCCCAACGACTCAGATAAACTCAAAAAAACCAGAAACTACACCTTACTTGCACTAGGTGTTGGCTTAATAGCATTCTTAACATTAATACTATAACACGGTGAAATAATCAAATCCATGCAATTCGTAACTGATTTCGTACAAAACACAAAAGCAGCATTTCAAGACTTACAAAACCCACAACTAAAAAAATCAATCCTAATCGTCTTAGCATTACAATTCATTTCCGTACTATTTTCAAACTCAACAACTGCGCTACTTGCAATATTAGTATTCCCCATACTAGTGATAGTAACATTAGCAGAACAATACTATGTCTACAAAACAATCTACACCTTAATGCCCAACCCAAAAAAAGGATACGACTTCCTACGTACTCTAAAAATATTCCTACTATTCTTCCTACAAGGCTTATGCGCTGCATTTAGTGTCTTTGACCTAAAATGGCTATTACTACCTGTAATTGGATTAATCTTATTCGTCACCGGAATACTAACTACAACTACTAGTCCATTAGTTTCAGTAATCGCATTTAGCACAGCAGCAATACTAATCGCATTATATGGAGTAATATTAGTTAGAAACTTAATCAGACTAAGCGTAACTGTATTCGAATACCTACAAAACCCAACGCTACCTCTCTTTTCAAGTTTTCACGTAACCTGGCAAAAAACAAGCGGCAAAGCACTCAAACTCTTAGCAAGAATCCTCACATTTTCCCTTCTAATCTTACTACCAATCAGCCTAGCTTACTTCGTGCTATTTCTAATAGGAAGTTTTGTAGATACCTTACTTGGCTTACCAGTACACTTGTTTAGCGCGCTACTAGCAACGCCATTCATCACACTAATGGAATTAACCGGAATGTTTTACGCATACAGGACATACGTTACTCTAATTGGTAAGACAAAAGAAGCGCCCGCAATTCAAACACCACCGAAAGCTAAAGCTGAACAAATAGTAAAATCTAAAGCCAAAATAATTTCAAAAAAGCAGATAAAGAAAAAATAAAAAAAGAGAAAGGAAGAAATTTTTAGACTACTTGCATTTTACCGAATTTTCCTAGGGTAAGTTGCATTTTGTCTTTCCAGCTGTTAACGTATCCGTTTGAAATCTTAACTACGTTTCCTGGTTGGACTTTGTCAATTTCATCATTCCAAAGAACGAGTGTAATTGTTCCTGAGTCGTCCTTTATTGTTGCGTTGGCAACTCTTAGCATTTTGCCCATCTTGTTAATTTCGCGGGGAGTTTCAACTTCAACTACTTCAGCTTCAAGTTCAACATTACCCGTACCTGCGCTTAAATCGGAAATTTTCATTTTATCTATTTTACACCTTATATGTTTGATTCTTTACTCATTAGAGAAAGAGCAAGTTCAAAAACCCTTCCATTACCATTGGGGGCAATGTTAATTTACTTTATAGTTTTTAACTAAATTAACAAATGAAAAGAATTCTCATATTATTATCGCTAATTTTATGTACTACGTTTGCCAATGCTCAAAACCCAGCTTTTCAAATTAAAGATTCACTAGTTGAATTAAACTCAATAATTTCAAGTGCAGAATTCGTTTACTCTGGCAAAATAGACATAGCTCCAATTCCCGACGTTTTACGTAATTGCTTACAAACCAACGTCGCGTACGAAAATGACGAAACCACAATAACAATCAAATACGATCAAATGTGTCAATTCACGGGCTCAGTTAGATTAGAACTTTTAGATGTAAAAAACGCAACTAATTTACGCGGTGATAGGCCAAAAATATATGTTTACTTCGGACAAACTGCCGACGTGCTAATAATAACAGATCGCCGAGAACTAGAAACAAACCTACCAACTAATTATTACGATGCAATTAATTCATACATAGATAAAGCAGCAGATTTAGGCCTATCTGCAAAATACGTAGAAATAAACAACCTAGTACGAAAAGAACCCAACAATGACACATTATCATTTATAGCAGATAATTATTACGCAGTAAACTACCAATACTCTTCAGACAAAGAAGACGTACAAAATACAATCAAAGAAATAACTAGTATCATGTCACCTAAACTACTTTACATATTAGGCGGCTATGACATAATCCCAACCTTCAATGTACCACAAAGCGAAGTAGTATTTCACCAAAAAATGCAATCAGACGACGCGTATGGACTAAACCTAGATGATGCAAGAGAAATAACAGTCGTACAAAGCGACGCAATAGACGAAGGATACATATACGCTCCAACCGAATTCCAAAAACTAACTCAAGTCGGACCTGCCAACTATGCAATTCCAATCGGCTTACAAAACCACGACGTCAAATACGACGCAAAAGGCAGTAGCTTTTATTCGCAAAGAAGACACGGCAGACACAACGGAATAGATTTCTTCGCTCCAATTGGCGTACCAGTATACGCCGCAGATTCCGGAATAATAAACGATGCAAGATTTGTAAAAGAATCATGCGGAAACATGATAGTACTCAAAACAGACTCAGAAAACCAAATAGACTGGTTCAAATACTGTCACTTAGATCACTTCGCACCTGGTATACAAAAAGGAATGCGCGTAGTCAAAGGACAACTAATCGCATATTCCGGCAATTCACAAGCAGCAGATACTGGCGCACACTTACACTTCGAAGCATACATCGGAGGCACATGGGCCAGCGAAAAAAACAAAGCAACGGCAATAAACGCGGTAACATTATACCCTAATATAAACTTCCCAACAACTAGCTACAAAGAACTAAACGAACTATCAATCGACACTCAAGAAATAAACAACCTCATCACTGCAAGACTATACACTAGCAACCTAGATGAAAATCCTGCCAAAACAATCGCGGACTATCTAAGCGATACAAACGAACAACGTACACTTACTAACCCTGCATTCATATTACGTACTGACGATGAAAAACCAACCAATATTAATACGCTATTCAAACACTTCCAAAACACGCCATGCGACGCTCAAAACAACTGCTTCGAAGTGCCCCTAATTTGCCTAGATCAAAACAACTGCAATGAAACTTCCAAAGATACATTACAAAAATATAATGTTATAATCTTAAACTTACATGGAACTCCAAACAGCTCTTTTGTAAAAATCAAAGAAGAAAAAATACAATTCACAACCGCAAAAGAACTATTTAATAGTATTCAAAAGCCCTCAGTAATAATCGCAGAACAAGCAAACGCCCTAAATGTACTAGATGAAAATGGAGTAGAAATAGACGATTCATATGCCCTACAAGCAACTGAACACAGTTCAACTATAATTGGCCGAAACGGGCCATATGTACTAAAACTACTAGAATACACTCTGCCAAAAGACTACACTGCTTTTGAATTAGCAAGCCAAATGAAAGCCACGTCTTTAAACCAACAAAACACAATAAGTATACTGCAGTGGCTAACTGCTAAACAAATAAGTATAGCAGGCGATCCACTTGCAAAAATAAACCTAAAAAAAATCAGTTGATTCAAAAATAAATGATAAACTCAATGCGAACTAAATTTTTCATAAGCGCGCTATTATTACTAATAGCATTTTCATGCGCCCAACCAATTGAAGAATTTACATTAGACTCAAAAAACCCAACTGCTTTAATTGAACTACCATTCAACGAGCCCCAAGTTCACGTCCCCGAATTACTAAACTCCGAGCAAATAAAATGCATAGAAACAACTATCGGATCTAACCCCAAAGACTCAACGTACTCATCGGTGTTAATTGAATTAAATCCATTATGTCAATTCCTCGGGAAAGCTAAAATAAAAATAACAAATCCAAAAGACTCGCAAACAATAAACAAACCACTAGAATACATAATCTCAATACCATTCAAGCCTGACGTTCTAATAGTTTCAAATGCCGAAAAACTAACTCCCGATGTAAACTTTTACGACGCCTTACAAAAATACTTGCTACAAGTAAACAACTTGGGTTTATCTTACAAATACCTCGAAATAGGTGGGCGTAAGGGCAGCTACAAATTCGACTCAGATGAATATTCTTTATTTAATGTCAACTATCAGCCTGTGCCACTAACTGAACAAACATTAAACGTGCAAGTAAGTGGATTTGTGCAAATCAGTGAACCAAAAATTTTGTTAATACTTGGGGGGTATTCATTCATCTTACCTCGTACAATTAGGAACGAAGCAACTGTAAATGAACGCGGAGGAGTAGTTTTATCTGACGACTTAATAGCGCCTCAAAACAAAATAGGTCAAGTACCAAAAGTGGTAGTAGCAAGAATATCGACTAGTTCAATCGACACAACGCCAATAAAAACGATCACTACATTTCTAAAAAACAACGCCAATGTGGCATTCAACGACCCACAACTAATAATCGGAGTAGACCCCGATGCCCCTGCACTCACAAGAAACGGACTTACAATACAACAAAAACTACAAGGAATCACTACTTGTAATGCAGATCAAAACTGCTATTTGGCCCCTCCATTCTGCGCAAAATCACAAGAATACACTGATCCATCCGGACTCATTCCGATATATACTCAAAAATGCGACCAAAATGCCATTCAAGTAGTAAAAAACGCAAACCTACTAATACTACAAACCCACGGAACATCGGATGCAATACTGGACCGGCATATTTCAACAAACGAGGGTAAAAAATACGCTACCTTATTTGAAAAAGAAGAAATCATACAAGGACAAACCAAATTCATCGTAGGAGAACAATGCTACGCTACACTAACACTAGAAGATCCCGAAAATCTACTCGGACGAGTAAACTCTAATCCAGAAGAAGTAACCGAAACCCTTGCCAACTACGCCGTTCAAAAGAGCAGTACAATAATAGGAAAAAACGCAGTATCTGCCGGAACATATACTGACAAACTAAAACCCGGCAAAAAACTAGCATTCAACTTACTACTCGAAGCCAAAAAAGCAATACTCTCAGACCAAATACTAGACCAAAGACAAAAAATCACACAAGCAGCCAAACTACACTTAATCGGCAACCCATTTGCCGTAGTAGACCTACAAAAAAGCCAACCAAAAGTCGCTGCAAACACTCCCGTAATAAAAAGAGGTTAGAAGAAAACCATGAAAAAATTAACAATCGTATTAATAATCGCAATAATAGCAATCATAGGACTCTACTACATACAAACAAACGCCCTTAGTAACGCCCAAGACAAATCATCACAAAAAATAAACTCCGAACAAAAAACAACTCCGGCGTTAACTAAAAGTTCAAATCTAACCACTCAAACAAACACTCCAATTAATCAAACAATTCAAAACTGCTCAGGAACAAACTGTTCAAACACAAAACCGCAATTACAAGACGAAGAAAAATTAACGCCTGGATTTGACTTAAACTTCACAGTAGAAAACGCCTGCGGAGACTCAATCTGCTCAAACTCAGAAAAAAGCAAAGGCAACTGCTGCATAGACTGCGCATGCCTAACCGGTAAAGTATGTAACTTTGAAAAAAAGACCTGCCAAACCGCAATCGCGCCATTTTCAAATCAAAAACAAAACGAAATAATCACAAAATACACTCAAAATAACCAAGACTACGCCAACTACACATACAACAGCTCCTTTGATTCAACCTACAACTCTCAATCAGTTAGAGTAATAGTCTTAGCATGCAACTTAAACCAAACAGAACCATGCTTTGCATACCTAGTAGTAAACAACCAAGGAAACGTAATATCTGCATACTCAACAAACTAAACACAACCAAGGTAAACGAATATGAGCGTAATAAAAAAAATAAAAAACACTGCACTAGGCGCAGCAGCAGCGCTAGCAATATACTCTCCATTCTGGGTCGCAAAAAACAACCGACTACCTCACACACCTCACGAAATATCCACTACTGCAATTAATGACCAAAAAACCGGCGTTCAAAACAAACCCGTACAAGAAAATGTAAACTTGACTCTAGAACAAGCAAGATTCAAAGTTATGGAGCTAAAACAAAAAATAGCGAAGGGAGAAAAAATAACAATCGATGACTTAAAATTCGTACAAGATAAAATCAACAACTCCAAATTCCAATACGAAATCAAAGAAAACGACAGACAAAAATTCCTAAAAAACCCCGGCCTTAAAATATTCGCCCAAGCACACAGCTCAAAACACGGTATAGTATACGTATTCGAAAAAAACCAACTAGTAAACGTAGACGTCTTCGTAGGAAGCCCCCGCGCATTCAGCGGAAAAAGAACAAGAGCAATGGACATGGAAACCCCAAAAGGACTATTCACATTCGCAAACCGCACCCAAAGCTACAATGGCTTCCTTGGAATCAACACCGCTCCACACGCAAGAGAAGTATTCCAAAAACAAGGCTACACCCAAGAAATAAAAGAATACGAAAAAACACACGGCCCAATCGACACATACCAAGACCAAACACTATTCAAACAATGGCACGAAGCACACTACCCCCGCGCATCAATGCGAATGTACGACGCAATAGGCCTACACGGCGGCGGAAACACACATCCCTGGACATACGGCTGCCTTGCAACATCTGACGAATTCATAAGCGACTTAATTCCCAAAGTTCAAAAAGTAGGATTTTCCAAAGTACCAATTTTCATAGCGCCACACGAGTGATTTAAAATAAAAATGTTTGACTATAATTCAAGAATAGAAAAGTTACAAAACAAGCTAAAAGAAAAACAAGTAGACGCGGTTTTACTCGCCGGAATGGAAGGAGTAAACCCTAACATTTACTACTATACTGGTGACACTGCATTTCCAACACTAGCACTAATAACACAAACAGACTCAATCATGTGGAGTACTTTCGAACCACACGAAGTACCCGCGCAAAGCGCTTACACTAAAGTAAACGGCTTTAAGAACTACAGAAAAGAAATTAAAAACGAACTTGAAAAACTAAAAACACTAGGACTAGACGCGCAAAGCGACATAACTGCCGGCCTTTTACTAAAAGAAGAAAAGAAAAACTACTCACCAGTTAACTTAACCAAAGAACTTCTAAGCTTTAGAGAAACAAAAGACAAAGATGAAATCAAACTCATCAAACAAGCACAGGACGTGACAAAAAAAGCAATCCACAAAGTACTAGATGAAGATGTAAATGGCTTGACTGAAATGCAAGTAGCTGGAAAATTCGAATATAATGTACGAGAACTCGGCGGAACACCAGATTCATTTCCAATAATCGTACAATATGCCGCGGCAAGCGCAGTATTCCACGCGTCAACCACTAACCAAAAAATAAATCTAAAAACTGCGCCTCTTCTTTTAGACTGTGGAGCAAAATCACAATTCTACTGCGGAGACTACTCAACCACAGTCTACGAAGGAAAAGATGAAGCTGTACTCAAAGCAATGCAAGCGGTCAAAGAATCACAAACCAAAGCATACGCCTACGCAAAAGTTGGCGATAGCGGCAAAAAAATGACGCAAAAAGCAATCGATGTACTAAGAGAATTCGGCTACAAAGACCACACATTCTCGGACGTAGGTTTAGCTCTCGGCCACCACGTAGGCCTGCAAGTACACGATGGCTACAGAAGTTTACAAGACATTCAAAAATTCGAAAACGGAATGACCTTCACAAACGAACCCGGTTTGTACTTCCCCGGCAAATTCGGAGTAAGATTCGAAGACCTAGCAATATTATAAACTAGAAAAAACTTAATAGTCAATTGACGAACTCTATTTTTTTTAAAAAAATGAGAGTTAAATGAGGTTAAAAAAATAAATGGCAAAATCAACAACATCAAAAGCAGATTCAAACTTACATGGCGCACTAGCATACTTACTAGGACCACTAACTGGTGTTATCTTCCTATTATTAGATAAAGAAGACAAATTCGTAAAATACCACTCAATGCAATCAATAATCTTCTTTGTAGGAATGTACGTACTATACTTCATTGCAGGAATATTGTCAATAATTGGAATCGGACTACTATTACTACCACTCCTTGGACTTGTAACTTTCTTAGTCTGGCTATTTTCAATGTATAAAGCATACAATGGCGAAATGCACGAACTACCAGTAGTCGGAAAATTCGCAAAAACACTATAATTCCTCTTTCATTCTCTTTTTTATTCCTCTTTTTACTTACTAATTCTAATGATTATCGCAATCGCAGGAACTCCCGGCACGGGCAAACGCACACTAGCTAAACTACTTGCCAAAGAACTAAACTTCACATTAATTGACGTAAATGAACTCGCCAAAAAAACAAGCTCCAAAAAAGAAAAAGGAGAATACACTGCCAACTTAACTAAACTGCGCAATGCAATACTAAAAGACGCAAAAAACAAAAACGCAGTAATCGAAGGACACTTAACCGTAGAACTAAAACTACCTGCAGAAATACTAATCATACTACGCTGCAACCCAAACGAACTTGAACTACGCCTAAAGAAAAGAAAATACTCCAAGCGAAAAATACTAGACAACCTACTCTGCGAAGTACAAAACTACTCACGCATAACCGCACAAAACAACTACCCAAACACCACCATCCTAGAAATAGACACCACTAAATTTCCCACAATATCCCAATTCACAGCAAAACTAGCAAAAGGCGGCGACGAAGTAGACTTCTCCAAACAACTACTAAAACTCGCAAAAAGAGACGCGACCACACCATGACACAATGGGATACAAAACACACAAGACCAGAAGACGTCTACGCCTCAGCAGACAAGTTCTATGAAAACAAAGAAGCCACCCGCTACGCGAATAGCAACGCCATGCGCAAAACACAACGCGAACTAACAATGCGCGCACTCGAACTACAAATACCCCCACTCGACTCAAAAATACTCGACGCGGGGTGCGGATGCGGCTTCTCACTAGAAATACTAAAAGAAATAGGCTACGAAAACACGAAAGGATTCGACCTCACGCCTCAATTCGTACAAATCGCCAAAACGAACGGCTTTAACGTAAAAACAGGAGACCTACGCAAAATACCATTCAAAGAAAAATTCGACGTAATAATATCCATCTCCGCTTTGCAATGGATAACTGCGCACAACCTAGAAAAAAACGTGACTCAAACCGCCAAAGAATTCAAACGCCTACTCGCACCAAACGGCTACGCGTTAATACAATTCTACCCAAAAAGCGAACGCGAACTAATGCACACAGCAGCCACATTCAACCAAAATCAATTCAAAGTAAAAATAATAACCGACAACCCAGACAACGCCAAAAAAAGAAAGAACTTCCTTATACTAACCCCAAAATAACCTGCTGGCTATTGTGTTTTAAAAGAGTAATTGCCCTAATAATTTCATATAACCAGTTTCTAATTTTTAGAAGAGTTTTTTAGAGGTAGAGCAAAAATTTTATGGTAGACGAAATTAAAACCCAAGACGTTAACGCTCCCGCAAACGGAGAAGTAGAAACAGAAGAAATCGACGACGAAAGTTCAAACCTTCCATTCCCAAACGCAAGAGTAGTGCGTATCATCAAAAACAACCTAAAAGCAGAACACCAACTCAAACGCGAGGTAAAAGAAGCAGCAAACATACTCTTAGGAGAAATACTATCAGACATCTCAACAACAATGGATGCAGAACAATTCTACACACTCTCCATTGAACACTTCAACATCGCAGCACGCAAATACAGAGAAGTATACCTCCAAGAAAAACGCATGCTCAAAATGAAAAAACTACTCGAAAAACAAAGAGCAGAACTCGATGAAGCAATCGAAGAAATCGACGTACGCCTAAGAGAAAGCGCAAACAAAACACAACAAGTACAAAACCAAACACCAGCAACAACTCAATAAAACACTAAACTATCCTTTTTCCCATTTTCTTTTTTAAAAACTTAAAAATCAATAGCAACGGAAGTGTAAAATTTTTTAATGACGCAAGAACCATCTGCCGATAAGGCGCCAATGAGCAAACAAGAAGCTGAAAAACTTCGAAAAGAACGAGACGAAAAAAACAAACAAGTCCAAGGACTAGCAGCAAAAAACAAAGAAGCTATCTCCAAAATGAAAACCCTCTTCGAACAAGTCAAAGCAGAAAAAATAGCAAGAGACGCAGCAAACAAAGACTCACAACAACTACGCGTACAATTAAACGAACTATCCGCAAAAGCTAAGCCAATCCGAGAAAAACTAAAACCCGTCTACGAAAAACTAAAAGGCGCAAAAGGACAAAACCCACACAAAATGCGCGAAGAACTAGATGCGCTAGACTACCGATTACACTTAGAAGGTGCAAACCCACACAGGGAAAAAATAATCGCCAAACAAATCCGCGAAATCGCAGCCAAACTAAAAGAAGCAGAAAGCTTAGTGCCCGAACTAGAAGGATTCAAACAAGAAAGAAAACAACTAGATGAACTAACACAAGAAATGCGCGTAATCTACAAAAAACTAAAAGCCGCAAGCGCAGCAGCAGACACTCACCACAAAGCAATGCAAGACCTCTACAAACAAGCCGATAAACTAAGAACTGAATTCAAGAGCGCATTCGAACAAATCGACTCAATAAGAGCAGACGCAAACAAACTACACGAACAATACATGCAAATATCTGATGCTGACCGAGGCGAAAAACGCAAGAAGTTCAAAGAACAACGCGAACAAGAAGACTTAGAACGCAAAGAACAACAAGAAGTCGAAAAACTACAACGCGAAAAACAAAAAGAAGTACTAACTGGCAAAGCAGCAATAATCCTAGAAAAATTCAAGAAAGGAGAAACAATCTCCCTCGAAGAATTACAAATATTGCAAGCAGCTAAAATAGACCTCTCAAGCTTAACGCAATAAAAACCTCTTTTTTCCCCCCTCTTATTTTTTAACTAATGCTAACCTTACCCTTTCTACTAAAAACAAGTAGATTCGTGATAACCTTACACTTTGACTAACCAACTAGAACAAAACATCCAAAAATACGTCCGAGAAAACAAACTAGAGTTAATACTCGTACTAGTAAGTCTACTCTCACTAATCTCATACGTCGTCACAGTCTGGCCGCCATTTGGAATGCTTTGCATAGCCGCATTCCTAGGCTTAATACTAAACGATTTCATAAAACCAAACAAAAAGAAAAAAAAGACTAACCTAATCCAAGACGTCGCCGTGCCAATAGGCGCAGCAATCGCAATCTGGATATTACTAACTGTAGTCTTACAAACCGCTACGCCACTAAATGTAGTAACGAGCTGCTCAATGGCGCCCGTTCTTGAAAGAGGAGACTTAATCCTAGTACAAGGTGCTTCAATCAAAGCGCCCGAAATCAAATCAAACACTTCTATTTCAGAAATCAAAGCACTAGTCAACCGCGAAGACTGTACTGCAATCAAAAGAAACGCAGATCAAATCCCCGCCAAATGTACAAGTAACCTAACAATACAAAACCAAACAATAAACACACTAAGAACACAAGTCACAAACAACGACATAGTAGTCTACGAAGCCAACCCCGCAACTTACGGACTTATAGTACACAGAGTAATCGCCAAAATTACAAACGAAAACGAAACAATCTACCTAACCAAAGGAGACAACAACCAAATCGCAGACCAAGAAGCAGGAATCACGCCCGTACCACAAGACAAAATACAAGGCAAAGTAATATTTCGCATACCTCTAATAGGTTACTTCAAACTCTTCCTCTACGGACAATTCAGCGACCCACAAGGATGCGACACCATAATAAAATAACTATTTTCCCATCTCTCTAATTCCACCCGCAATAGTATGAGCATACGGGTGCGATTCAAGCGCTGTTCGTAAAGTCTTTCTAAAATATTTAGCTCTACTGTTATCTCTTTTAGGAAAAAGAAACTCCTCGCTATTCGCGCCATGCTCAATTCCCCTGGGCGTTAACTTAAAATTAACCGGGTGCATGTGTTCGTCCCACAAGAGACTTCCATTAACATGCAACGCGCTTCCATCACTAATTGTATTAATGGTGTGAAATTCATCTTGGTAAACATGCGCGCCACTAACTCCATGCTCTGGTCGCCATTTACTATCATCAATTTCACCAGCATGATAATCCTCATCTTCAACACTTTCTGAGTGCAAACCCAAAACGCGCGCAACTTCGGGATTAGGATGCTTTTCTAAAAGAAATTTCAAGTGATTAACTAATGCGCGTTTACCGCCTAATTTTAATTTAAGTCGATCTAGTCTAGCTGGATTAGTGGTATCTACGCGAGTCATTTTTCCATCCTTAAAACTGGCACGCAAAAAAACTGGCCCTAAAAAGTGCGGTACTTTAAAATTCTCAATAGACGCATGCTTTCTATCTTTATTTATCCACATGTGAATTAGAAGGTCATAACTATGGTGTGCATTAGGTGTTTTAAGTTCATGAATAGTTCCAGAAGCATCCGGATGAGAATCCCAATGAATTTTACGAGTCATATGTTCTAACTACAAGTAGTTTAGAGTGTATCCTTTTTTAACTTTTTATACGCTTATATTGCTTCAAGAAAAACTAACTTTTTTTTAAGGGATTTAATTATGAAACTTGTAGTAGGGGACGCTAAACAATTCAAACAATGCATAGAAGCAATAGTCAATCTAGTCGACGAAGGAACATTTAATGTATCCGCGAGCGGATTAAAGTTCAGATCAATGGACCCAAGCCAAATCGCCATGGTCGACTTTACAATGCCAAAAGAAGCATTCCTAGAATTCACAGCTCCAAACGAAGCCAACGTCTCACTAAACCTAGCAGACTTCCTAAAAATGCTCGGCAGGTCAAGAAACGACGAGCAATTAATAATGCAAGTCGAAGAAGAACAAAGCAAATTCGCCCTAGAATTCACCGGACCAAACGCCAAAAGAAGCGTACGCCTACCACTACTAGACCTTGGCGGAAACCAACCAAGAGAACCCAAAGTACCATTCGACTCAACCGTAAAAATGAGGGGCGGCTCATTCAAAGAAATGCTAAAAGACGCAGGCCTCCTATCAAGCCACGTAATACTACAAGCAGAACCTGAACTATTCACTGTAGAAGCCAAAGGAGACTCAGGTGACCTCAAAGTAGAGACGAAGAAAGACGCGCCAACAATGGCAGAACTAAACTCGACCGCCAAAAGCAGATCAATGTTCCCATTCGAATACATGGACAACATCTGCAAAGCCTGCCCAGACGACACAATAATAGAAGTCGGCCTCAAAACAGACGCCCCAGTAAGAGTATCATACAAAATCGGTGGCGCCCAACTCGCATACTTCCTAGCACCAAGAGTCGAAAGCGCATAAAACATTTTTTCCTCGTTTTTCTTCCTTCTTTTTTAATACTTACGCTAACTTCGGCGATCTGTTTTTTAATTTAAGTGCAGTGCATACTGTGTGACTTACTAATTCTCTATGCCATTTCGCAAAATTTTGAATTTTTTCATGGGATTTTTCTCCCGCAAGAAATCCTTCTCCCTTGGCCTATACGGCAGCGTAAATGCAGGCAAAACTAGCCTTGCTAATCGCATCTGTATGGACTGGACAGGACAACCACTAGGCGCAGTCTCAGAAATACCACACGAAACACGCGAAGTACAAAAAAAAGAACACATTGAAGTCAAAGTTAACGGCAAAATACTAACAATGAACCTACTAGACATGCCAGGAATCACAACTCATGTAGACTACAGAGAATTCATGGAATTCGGAATGAACAAAAAAGACTCACAACAAAGAGCCAAAGAAGCCACAAAAGGAATAGTAGAAGCAATCAAATGGCTAGAAAACGTCGACGCCGCTCTAGTAGTAATGGACTCAACCAAAGACCCATACACTCAAGTCAACTTAACAATACTGGGCAACTTAGAAGCCAGAAAAATACCCATACTAATAATCGCAAACAAAACCGACCTCAAAAAAGCCAGAGTCGACAAAGTAATCGAAGCATTCCCAGAGCACACTGTACTACCAATAAGCGCGCTAAATGGAGCAGGAATAGAAAAACTCTACGAAGAGGTAGCAAAACGCGCAGGGTAAAACAAAAAAATAAGAGGAAATTTAACAAATGGTTGAAATAGAATTCCTATCAAGCAAAGCCGCCGGACAAAAGAAAACCAAACTAAACTCAATACTCGCAGCAGTAAAACTAGGCAAAATAATAGTCCTAGAAGAACCACTCACAAGACAAGAAGAAGCAGAACTCATAAGCCAAACAATGGACTCAATAGACTCCAAATTTCAAGGCATAGAAATCGCAACACTCGGCGAACAAGACAAAACCATAATGGACTCAATAGTACAACTCCTCGGCGGCAAAACCAGCGGCCTAACCGTAGTCGGCCCCGCAAAACTAGTAAAACAAATCAAAAAACACCCAGACAAACTCAAACTAACAACGTGAACCGCCCATGCCACACCGCTGCACTGAATGCAAAAAAATATACGTCGAAGAGTCTCCAGAAATCCTAAGAGGCTGCGAATGCGGTAACAGAGTATTCCAATTCCTAAAACACCCAAACTCCAAACTAAAACGCCTAATCCCAAACACTAATACTACAACAAGTCCAACAAACGGCTCAATGCAAGAACAAATAACCCTACAAGTACAACCACAACCCGCGCAAGTTGCAGTCCAAGAAAACACAAACGAACACCCAATAGAAGAAACTAACAACCAAAACACATTAGATGCTCAAGCAATCCAAGATGCGCCTACTGAAAATACGCCAGGTGCAAACGAAGCTGCAATTCCATCAAAAGAAGAAGTAGACCCGGCCGAAAACATCAAAGTACTAGAACCAGGCGCATACGAACTCAACATCGACCGCCTAATGACGGGCGAGCCGGTAATTGTAAAAACAGAAAACGACGTGTACTTCGTATCATTCAAAGTAAAAAAAGGGAAAAAAAGAAAAACTAATGAATGACAAAACCAAAAAAGAACAAAACCACCAAAATCCCAACTCCCGCTAAGCCCAAAATGCCACTAATTGCAATACTAACTAAGTTAATCGGAACTGCAACACCTATCAAATTAAGCAAAAACAAAGCAATTAAGCCCAAAAAGCTATTGATCACAAAATCCTTAAGCTTCAAAATTACAAGAACGGCCAAAACCAGCAAAACGATTCCGACAATTGCCGTTCTAAAATCACTACTAATGCTACTACTAACTACTTTTTGAGCAGTCGAGTTACCTAAAACTTCAAATAAGAACATCATACTAATATCATCACTTTTAATACGTAAATGTTCATTATAATAAATAAGCTATTGCTCCAAAAACCCCCAAAAAACCAAAAACGAAGACCTTTACGTTAATGGACGTAAAAAAGTAAGGTTTAAATACCCTCAACGGGTTTAACTACTATAAAGAACTCAAGAATGCGACAGGGTTCCCCATCCCACTTACTCAAACCACAGTATATGAGATGGAACTATGCCTACCCAGAGCACACCAGCCCTGGAAAAAAGCAAAATATTTTTTTTGCGACCCTCGCAAATAAAAAAAAGAACTTGAGTAACAAAAAACAAAACCAAAAAAAAGCAACGCAATACAAACCAAACGCTCACGAGCATTTGATAAGTACCTTGCCAAGCAAAACAAGAAGATAGTAAGTAGAACGCGAATACGCATTCGAACACAACAGCACCCTTCCTGCAGCGCGAAAACAAGAAAAAATCAAAAGCAAAAATGAATGAATGTTGAGTTTGTTATTGAGGTGTAAATAAATAAACATGAAGAGTTTAAATGTAAAAAGAATCGCTGCAGTAGCAGCAGGCGCAGCAATGCTCGGAGCAGCATTCGCAACTGCAGTCACTGTTGACACAGAAGGAGTAGGAAACTTCAAGTTCTTCAACAACGGAGAACCAGGAGTAAAAGTAGTAGTTGGATCAACCGCAATGGCCAGCGACGCAGTCGCAGCAGCAAACATTGCAGCCATGCTCGGAAACCTCGCCTACACAACCGCACAAGTCGACGCACCATCATCAAGCGGAAGCGTACAACTTGAAGTAACAGCACCATCATCAGGTGGAGCAGGAGTAGCAGCAGGAGAATACGGCTTCAACTCACTATTAGACGACAACGTTGACAACAGCGCAGACAACCTAAGACAAGCAGCATCAACAACAAGCGGACTACTAACCGGAACCAAAACTTCAGCAAAGAAAATCAGCAAAGACCAAACAAGTTTACTCGAACTACCAAACAACGGAAAACTTGCAATGGACTCACTAACAATCACTGAAGAACAAAACGTCTACGTCAACTCACAAGTCAGATACTCAGACAGCGAAGGAGTAAAACAAGTAATCGCAAAACAACTCATGCCAGCATATGAAGTAACATTCAGCGACTCACTACCATACTGTCTCGACACTGCAAAAACAAACGCAACTTGTACAAGCGACAACGACCTCCTAGAAAAGAACAGCAAACTAATCTACCTCTTTGGAGAACCATGGACTGTATCAGACATGACAACCAACAGCAGTGGACAAATCAGCGCAATCACACTAGGAAAATCATCAGCTGACCTAAACAACGTAAAACTCGTAGCAGGCGGAGAATTAATCGCATCAAACGGAGTACACGTAAAAGTCACTGACGTAACCGCACCAGGATACACAACTGACAACCTTGCCAGAGTAGGATTTGACTTCATCTCAGCAGACGGAGCATCAACAGTCTCAAAGGGAGTAAACGAAGGATCAACCCTCGAAAAACTCGGAGTAACAGTCAAAGTAGAATCAGTAGTAGGAAACACTGCATACGTAAGTATCTACGCAGACAAACTCGAACTAACTGACCAATCAGACATCCCAGACCACGGCGACTGGAGAGTAATCTTAACAAACCAAGCAAACGACCAAAGCCCAGGACTCTCAAAGATGTTATTCTACACTGACTCATACCCAGAAACATCAAGAGGAGACAACGACTTCAGAGCAGGAGAATCAGCAGAAATCATCACTGGATCACCAAGCATGAAAGTAACCTTCAAAGGACTAAACCTCGGAGACGAAGACTACGACTCACTAAGCTTTGAACGCTTAACTGGCTGGTCAAGAACAATCTACAGAACCTCAACTGCAACAAGTGGAACAGCAATGACTGGAACAGTAGATGTAATTCGTGTCAAATCAGACAGAAGCAACGCCTTCCAATTCACCACACCAATAACCTCAAACGTAAATGAATTCTACTACGTAGCAGGTGCAAACACAACAAGCGCAGATGGTCAACTAGTTGGAGAAGTAATCTACGAATCAGCAGGAAACTGGTATAACACATCAGCTCTCTCAACAGTCGGTGGTGGATTAACCAGCAGCTTAGATAAAGGAGCAATTACCGCAACAGCAGTACCATACTACTACAGCGGAGACTCAAACGAAGGAGCACCAGTAAACGTAACCTTCCACACAAACGGATACCTAAACAACGCTGGAAACAACACCATTGCATACGTACAAGTTAACGTACAAGAAGTACTAAACGAAAGCTTAGCCGGAAGTGCATACAGTGGATACTGGAACGCAACATACGACCTCACAAACCACGAATTCAGAAACTCACAAGGTTCATCTGACTCAGACAAACTAACTGCATACGTTTCAAACGAAGGTTCAGTTGGAGACAAATCAAACCTTGAAGCAGGATTCGTATCATCAAGAGGAAGCAAACTCGCAACTTCATCAACTTCAAGCGGATTCACAATCGAATACGCCAAGAAACTCGGAAGAGCAGTATTTGCACTATCCAAATCAAGCAGCACAGTAACAACCGCAAGCGGAGCATCAGTAGTAACAGCAGACTCAACTGGAGAAGTTGAAATCGGCGGTGGCTACAAAGTCAAAGTAGGACAATCAAGCGGAGCAAAAGTTGAACAAACTCAAGTAGTTGCACTCAACCCAAGCTCAAGCCCACTAGTCGTACTAGACTCACAAGCTTCAGAAACCCAACCACTAATCGTAGTTGGAGGACCATTCGTAAACACTGTAGCACAAGGAATGACTGCATCAGCAGACCTCAAACAAAACGGAGATGCTGTAGTTAAAGTCGAAGGAACCAAGATGCTAGTAGCAGGATGGAGCGCAGCAGACACAACCGACGCTGCAAACGCTTTAATCAGCTGGCTCAGCTCAAACCGCGACGCAGTAAGAGGCGGACAATAAGTTCGTAACTCTTTTTTCCCCTTCTTTCCCTTTTCTTTTTTCCTTAACTAATTCTATTTTAATGTAAACAATGTGTTTAAATTTCTCATCTTGACTAATAAATTAATTAATTTCTCTTGACTAAAGCAAGATTTTCAAACGCAAATCTTTTGGTCAGTATAATAATCTAATATTCTTTTTCTTTCCCGCCCACAAATAATAGACGACGACAAAAAGGTTCTTTAATATAAATGAAATTTTCTCGTGAATTAATCATAAAAGCAATAGCGGCAGTTATAATTTTGGCATTCGTGCTTGAATTATTCGTAGTTATGACTTACGCGCCAACAAACGTGCAAGTTGACACTCCAGCTCCAACTCCAGTTGTTAACACTACTGTTGGTTTTGGCTCGTTTAATGTCGCGGTGAAAAACTTCACTCCAAATTTACTCTTCGTATGTAACTCAACGGCTAGCCCAGCGGCTGCGCTTAAAGGAGTTAATTCAGTCAGCGGAGTACCGGTTTTAATTGGCTCTACTGAAAATGGAAAAATTTACTCTGTACGTGCAAGTAAATTATCCGAAACTGCGCTCGCAGCTAGTGAAGTGCAAAGTGCTTTAAGTGAAGTTTGCAGTTATTTGACTGTTTTAAGACAAGCTGAAGTAATTTTCAACGAGTCAAAGGGAGTTAACTTCACTATACAGGATACGAACAGTTCAGTATTTGTAAGTAAATATTCACTTGACGCGTACCGCGATCAATATGGTAAACTTCCAAGCGCCTTAATTTCAGACGACACAGTTGTAGAAAAGAGCGTAATTTCAGTGCAAGCAATTGCCAAGTTCCAAGCTAATCGCATACTTTCGGGCTCACTACAACTAGAACAAGTACGAAGCGCACCTAGCGTAGAAAATTTTGATGTATTAGCTAAAGTATTATCACTTGAAAACGACGTTCAAATCAATTTCGTTTACCCTTGGACTTCTAAGAACTATGACTTTGCAAACGTAGAACGACTAAACGCAACTGTACAAAAGAACGTAGAATCAACAGTCATATTCAACGGAGTAGACATAAACTTACTTAGTGTACTTCAAAATGCAAGCGGAGTAATCAAAGTAACGCCACAAAACGGCAAAACATACGTCTCAGTTCTCGAATCATACGTAGACAAAAGTAACTTTGAATACATTGCAAACAAATATGGCGCGGCAGTAGAATTTCCAACTTCACGCGCGCTAATACAAGTAAACTCTGAAAACTACGCTGCAGTTGCTAAATTACTCGCATTAATTCCAAACGCAGTCAGTACTGAGTACATTCAAGGTACGGTAGAAGCGGTTAACGCGTCTAAATTTAACTTAGGCAAATTTAGAGCAGTACTATACAAAAACGCTACTGTAAATGATGTAGTTGACTTACAAGTTTCTGCAATAGTAGCAGGCAGTAACGTATTACAAGTCAACGCGTTACAAAAGTAAAAATTATTTTTAATGGTGAATTTAAAAGAAATATGATCGAAAAAGACTCATTTGTAAAAATAGAATACACTGCCAAAATCGCATCAACTGGTGAAGTTTTTGACACTACAAACGAAGCAGATGCAAAAGCAGCTGGTCTTCAAATGCAAGGCGGATACGGTCCAGTAGTAATCGCAGTAGGCGCAGGACAAGTAGTACCTGGTCTTGAAGAAGCAATCCAAACTGCAGAAGTTGGAAAACAAACCACAGTCCAAGTCCCAGTAGAAAAAGCATTCGGAGAACGCAAACAAGAACTCATGATGCTAGTACCACTCTCAAAATTCCAAAAAGCAGGATATGATCCAAAACCAGGAATGGTAATGGAACTAGACGGTAGACCAGCAGTAATTCAATCAATTACAAGCGGAAGAGTAAGAGTAGACTTCAACCCTCCACTAGCAGGACAAGCACTAACTTACACGTTCAAAGTAACTGAAGTAATCAAAGACTCAAAAGGAAAAGTAACCGCACTCGCAGCTCAACTCCCTGCAGTCAAAGTCGACATGCAAGGAACAGTAGCAGTAGTCGAAGTAGCAAGCAGCGTCGCTTTAAGCGAAAACTACATCCAACGCAAAGCAACATTCCTCTCAAGCGTCATCGGACTAGTAAAAGACGTCACTTCAGTAAGAGTAACTGAACAATTCGACAGACCAAAATCAAACTAAACCTTTTTAATTCCTTTTTTCCTTCTTAAATTCAAACAAAAACAATTATTTTTTTTTAAAAACTGGAAACGTGTAGAGATTTTTCTAATTTTTTTAAATAGATTTTTTTATAATCTAGTTTACATTTGTAACTAGGCTAATTAAATTCTATTCCAAAAATTTTTTTTTAAAATAATTAGAACGACAGGTGTATAGATTTTATGGTACCTCAAGAACAAGGACGACTTTCAACAGTAATGCTTACTGATGCAAACTTAGAACCAGCAGTAAAAGCAGCCGTAGGTATGACTGACAAAGTATTCAAAGGAACTACCACATGCGCGCTTACTTTTGACAAAGGAGTAATAGTCGCCGCAGACAAAAGAGCAACCATGGGACACTTCATCGCCGCAAAAACAGTCGAAAAAATCCACATGATTGACGACAAAGTCGCAATGACAATGGCAGGAGGAGTTGGAGACGCTCAAATACTCGCCCGTTTAATCAAAGCAGAAATTGAAATCTTCAAATACACAAGAGGCAAACCAATGTCAGTCAAAGCCATTGGAACACTACTTTCAAACGTACTACAAGGAAACAAATACTTCCCCTACATGGTTCAACTAATCGTAGCAGGATATGACGACAAACCAACAATTTTCGACTTAGATCCGTTCGGTGGACTACTAGAAGAAAAATACGTTTCAACCGGAAGCGGATCAGTAACAGCTTACGGAATACTCGACGAATACTTTACAGAATCAATGTCAAAAGACGACGCAGTAAGAATCGCAGTACGTGCAATTAACAGCGCAATGCGAAGAGACGCAGCCACTGGAGAAGGAATTGACGTAATTGTCATAACCAAAGACGGCGCTACAAGACTTCCAAAATCAGAAGTACAAGGCTACATTGACGGTCAAACAATCGCCGCCTCTAAAAAGAAGTAACTTAATTTCATAACCTCCTCTTTTTCTTTAATCTTAATAGGTAATTTTTAAAAAACATGGCTAATCAGTTTAACTCGGTTCAAGAACTTGAATCAGCTGTAAAAGAAGTACTACCATCTAACTGTGAACTCACTAAATGTGAAGTAGAAGGACCACAAGTAGTGCTATATTTACGAAACCTCGCAATTTTCTACGAAGACAAAAACCTAATCACACGCATAGCAGGCCGCATACGCAAAAAAGTCATTCTGCGTACTGCTACGGAAAATTTAACTTCACCAGAAACATCACTAGAACGAATAAAAGCACTAGTTCCAATCGACGCAGGAGTAACTGATATTAGATTCGACGTTGCTTTCAACGAAGTAGTAATCGAAGCGCTAAAACCAGGAGTTGTAATTGGAAAAGGTGGAGAAGTATTAAAACAAATAATCCTCCAAACTGGCTGGAACCCAAGAGTCTTACGTTCCCCCACTAGCCCTAGTGAAATTATCAAAGCAATTCGCAATTCAATAATCTCATCAAGCGAAGAGCGACGCAAATTCCTAATAAACATCGGAAAAAAGACATTCAACAAACCCGGAAACTGCGACTGGATAAAAGTCACCGCACTAGGAGGGTACAAAGAAGTCGGACGCTCATGTATGTTGTTACAAACTCCAAAAAGCAACGTACTAATCGACTGTGGTTTAAACATCGACTCAAGCGACCCACAAAGACAATACCCTTACTTAAACGCGATGAACATGCCACTAGACCAAATCGACGCAGTCATCCTTACACACTCGCACTTAGATCACACTGGATTCGTCCCATACTTATACGCGTATGGTTATGAAGGCCCAGTATACTGCACGCCCCCAACAAGAGACCTTGCCGTAATGTTACAACAAGACTGCGTTAACGTCATGAACTCAGAAGGAGCAGGCGCGCCTTACACAGAACGCGATATCAAAAAACAACTCGCACACATGGTAGTACGCGAATACGGAGAAGTAACTGACGTTACACCAGAAATTAGATTCACATTCCACAACGCAGGACACATCCTCGGTTCATCACAAGTACACTTACACATAGGCGAAGGACTACACAACCTAGTAGCTACGGGAGATATCAAATTCGGAAAAACCAAACTCCTAAACGCCGCAGACACAAGATTCCCCAGAGTCGAAACCCTCATCATGGAGTCAACCTACGGAGGAGCACACGACATCCAACCCCGAATTGAAGAGTCAGCAGCCAAAATCAACCGCATAGTCCGCCAAACAATAGCTCGCAGAGGTAAGGTCCTAATCCCAGTCTTCTCAGTAGGAAGAGCGCAAGAAATCATGCTAATCCTAGAAGAACAATTCACCGAAGCAGACGGAATACCAATCTACATCGACGGAATGTGCAAAGAAGCAAGCGCCATCCACACAGCATACCCCGAATACCTAAGACACAACATCCAACGACGCATTCTTCAAAACGATTCACCATTCGACAAACCAATCTTCAAAAACGTCGTACCAAAGAACAGAAAAGACATAATCGAAAGCGAAGAACCCGCAGTAATCCTCGCGCCATCAGGAATGCTTTCAGGTGGAACTTCAGTAGAATTCTTCAGACACCTAGCGCCAGATCCAAAGAACTCACTCATATTCGTAGGATACCAATCCGCCACCTCATTAGGCCGAAAAGTACAACTCGGAGCAAAACACGTCCCAATCCTAAACAGTAAGAATAAACTTGACTCTCTTGCCGTCAACCTTCAAGTTGACACATGTGAGGGATTCTCAGGACACTGCGACCGAAGCCAACTACTCGCCTTCGTAAAAGCACTCCGCCCCAAACCACAACGCATCATTAGTGTACACGGAGACGAAACAAAATGCGAAGAAATGAGCAGAGTACTAAACAGGGTAATGCACGTTGAAACAAGAGCCCCAATGAACCTAGACTCAATAAGACTACGATAAAACTCCACTTCTTCCTCTTCGCATAGAAGGGTTTATAAGTTTAAATCTACTATGCTAATTTCAACTAAAATAATTTTTCTAAAATTTACCCACTAGATTTTAGAGGTGTACAAACAAAAATATGCAAATACAATTTACCCCAACCATTCAACCAATGCCCATGAAACTCAAAGGCGACGATGACGACGCAGAAGACGAAGATGAAGAATGGGATGACGAAGAATGGGAAGATGACGAATCAGACTACGAAGACGAATAAAAAGCGTCCCTATTCTTTTTTCCTTTTTTTTTTACACTAATTCTAAAAAAAAATAACTTCTTTTTTTTATAAGATGCTCTTTCCAAGCTTACCTTTAGGTTCACTAGTGTCCATAGGTTGAGTTTGAGCTGCTTGTGCTTCTTGTATTTGAGCAAGTTGTAGTGTGATTATGTCTGTGGGTATGACTTCTTCTTTAGTAAAGCCCATCTTGTTAAACAGACTAAATGCGTAGGTTTCTGCTAGTTCTCTTGATTTTTCAAACTTAGTACCAGGCAAAGCAATCTCTATAAAATCGCCAAAATCAGTAATAGAAACTACCTTAATTCCAATAATTCCGGCTGAAAAACGCCACTCTGTAACTTCCCTTTGAAATTTCGCTTCGTAGCCCATTTGAGTTAAGTATTTTTCCATAGAATATGCGCTTTGAATCTCAGTATCAATATGGTCATCTTCTTGAATCATGTACCCGTCAAACAAAAGAAATTCCTTCTCAGTCTTCTTTTCAGTACGAACAATATAATATGCGTAGGTATTTTCTCCATACATCTTCGCGTGAATAGTATCAACAAACTCGCCGCCTGCAATAAACTTAGCCTTCCTTCTAAGAAAAGCAATATGCTTATTCGCATCATCAACTGCAATCGTTAAACGTTCCTCAGGCAACTTCCATTTCAATTCATGAACTGGCGGCTTTTTACCCTTAAACATTGACGCGATACTTTCCAAAAGAGCCATGATAACTCAACAATTATTACTCTCTTCGTTGATTTAAACATTATTAGATGGAATAATGGTAAGTGGTTTCTCAGGTTCTTTCTTTTTACTTAGTACGATATAACCAATTGCTACTAATATCACTGCAATTGATGCATAAAGTGTCAAATCCTTAGTTGAACTGCCAACTACATTGCCCGTAGCTACGCTTTGATTACTGCCACTTGCTTCGGGTAGTAAGTTTGTCACCTGTGATGCGAGGTTAAGGCTTTCAAGATACTCTCCTTGCGAGTAGAGTTCAACTGCTTTACTAAGCGTAGCTTCAGTTTCTTCGTTTCCAAACTGCGCGTGCCTATTCTTACCATCTTCAAGAGCGCTACGCGCGTCTGTTTTAACTTCATTAATTGCATTACTTGCTTGAGAAATAGCCGATTTAACTTGAATGCTTAAGTCGTTGTTATTTTCTGCAAACTCTATCTTTCCTTTTTGCTTTTCAAGTTTAACAAGTGCTTTACTTCCTGCGCTTAGGAGCTTATCTGCTTGCATTTTAGATAAGTATTTTTTCAAATTCTTGCCAGTTGTAAAGAATGCTTTATCGTACGCGTTTTGTACTGCGGTTAAGTTGCGTGAAAGTTCATTAAAATCAAAACCGTCTACTACGGGAGTTGTTCTTTGAAGCGCGTCAGTCTCAACACTAACTATACTTGTACCTGATTTGCGTTCAGTTAACTTCGCAGTAGTAGTATTATCATCGCAAGTTACTTGTAAATCAAAACTCTTTTCGCTGCCTGCTTTAAAGTTCTTTAAATTAAAACTAATCAACGCAGCATTACCCATTGCCTTAGTAGTAATCTCCGTCCCTGCGTTAGTTTGCGCTTTTTCTAAGAAACAATCCGTGTCCTCTACTTTAGTAAAAACGGCAGAATCTAAATCCATAAGTGAAACAAGTTTGTAGTGCTTTCCGTTTGGTGTTTCACTTACAGTCCAATCTATTGGATTTTCAACTAAATAGTTCAACTTGAATTTATTATCTTTCGCTAATAACGTTAAGTTCAATTCACTTGGCGCGTTTGCATATTTCGAAACGCCCTCGTTTACTATTATGTTTCTAGTTGTGCTTTCAAAAGCAATTGGCCAAACCGCGTCATACTTAATTCTAGATTTTACTGTAGCTGCGATTTGTACGTCTGCGTAATTTTCATTTTTCATCGAAGAAGTTTTACTAAAAGAACTAAAACTACTA
>CAZERP010000008.1:0-33769 GCA_964514805.1 Microcaldota archaeon | reverse complement strand
CTAGTTCTAGAAAACCGGCCATTTAGTGATCACGTTTTTGTAGTTGAAAAACCCCTCGTATCACGCTGCGTTTTTGTTTTAACTTACTTTTTTCTACAGTTTCAGTTTTGAGTTGGTTTTTTTTAAATTGAGAAAATAAGTCTTCAACTTCTTGTAGTGTAAAGTAGTGGTAGAGTATGTTGTTTCCTCTACGAAAAGTGTTTTTTTCTATTTCTGTACCTTTGCCGTATCGGAAGTCTTCTGGTTCGAAGTCTTCGAAATATATTGTTCCGTGTTCTTTCAGAAGTTGCTTTGCTATTTGAATTGCTTTGATTCTCTCTTCTTCTTTTAAGTGGCCCAGTATGTGATGAAATATTACCGCATCGAACTTCTTCGTAGTCTTAAAGGACAAGAAATCATCAGTGATTAGTTTTGCTTTGAGTTTTTTTTCAGTTAAATTTTTTTCTGCAAGTGCGATAGCGCTTGGTGATACGTCTATTCCTGTGACGTTAAATCCTTTGCGTGCAAGTACTGCTGCGAGTTTTCCGTCTCCGACTCCAACTTCTAATATGCTCGCTTTGTTTGGTAGTTCTTGGAATGAAAAGGGAGTAAAGCCTGTTTCTCGCCACAACTGTCCTCTGGTGCGGTAATCTTTTTCCCACGCGTACAAGTGATGCTTCTTGCGTAACGCCTCTATGTAGTTTTTCATATGTTGTGTTCTTGAATGTATTGTTTGACTTCGTCTTTTGCAGCTTCTCGTTTTTGCTGGTGTTTTTCTAAAAAGGCGCAGACTTTTTGTACGGCTAGTTGTTTCATTTCGCCGGAGAGTATTTTACCTGATTCATAATCTGCTTTGATTGCGGCTAGTTTTTTGTCGTCTGGTTCTAGTCCGTATCGTAGCATTTGGAAGGCGACGTCTACGTTTGGATCTCCGCCAAGTTTTCTGTGTTCTTCGAGTGTCGCTCGTCCGCCGGAGAAGGCGTATTTTTTGATTTTGCTTTCTGCATCTTTAACTGAGTCGGTTAGCGCGATGTATGATGTTGGGTCTGAGCTTGACATTTTGCCGCCTTTTAGTCCGGGCATGAATATGTGGTATGTCGAGGATAGTGTTTCGAATTGAGTGGTTCCTGCGGCGTTGATTCTTGATGCCATGTCTCTTGCTAGTCTAATGTGTGGGTCTTGGTCGGTTCCTACTGGTACTACGACGGGGAGTTTTCCTTCGAATTCTGGAAGCTGCGCGTGTAGCATGTCGCTTGCTTGTAGTAGTGATGCGCTCATTTTTCCAGGGGTGATTTCCCCGTAGACTGCTTGAAATTCATTGTAAGTTGCGTGTCTTGAGAGTAAGTTGGCTAGTGAGTAGTATGCGCTGGCTTTGACGCCGTCTTTGCTGCGTTTTGATTGGAAGTAAAAGTCGCATTTGTCTAAATTTAATCCTAGTGCTACGTAATTGGTTAGGTATTCTTCTATTGCGATTTTTCTGACTTCTTTTAGGTCGGGGATGCGTGAGACGTAGGCTTCTATGTCTGCTACTGTGATGTAGATTTTGGCGCCGAGTTTTTGGTATTCTATGAATTGTTCTGCTACCATTTTGTGACCAAAGTGAAACTTACCGCTAGGCATTAGGCCAGTCATCATCACAAATGGTTTTTTGTCTCGTATGCGTGCTGCAATGCGGTCGAAGTCTCTGTGTGCAAAGACTATTCCTCTTCTGAAGATTGCTAGTTCGTTTAGTTTTTCGGGGGCGTTTTTTAGGGGAGTTAGGCCGAATTGTTTGATTAGTTTTTCGTAGTTTATTGTGCCTTTTACTTCCCAGGGGTTTACTGTAAACTCTTCAGCCATAAATTCTTCACGTTGTTAATAGTAAGTTTTTTAATACTTGTAATTAGCACGAGGGGGATTTTAAACTGTAAGCGTAGTAAAGAAAGTGTAGAGGTATTTGATTTTTTGTATGAAGGATTTATTTGCGATTCAAAACGAATCTGGTCAAACTGGTAGCATTAGTCTTAAAGGTGAAGAGTTTGCTTTTTCACTTGGCGCAAAGAATGTTAGGTCGAAGGCTAGTTACGTTACTAGTGTTAGTTTAGTTGGTAATTTGCCGTTGAGTAAGGTTAAGGCAAGTGTTACTTTTATGTCACTTATGGGAGATTCTCAAACAGTAGATTTTATTATTAATGAGAATGATTTTCGCGCGTTAAAACAAAACTTAAAGAAATAGAGATTTTTTTTAAAAAAAAAAGGGAAGTGAAAAAAAGGGGAGTTTTAAGCGAGTAGGAGTTTTACGTAGAAGAGTGGGTCGCTTAGGACTTTCTTGTTTTCTTCTGTTGATAGTGAGTCAGTTAGCGCGTCTCTTACTGCTTTGCTTCTTGATGCTTTTCCTAGCAGCATGTTGAGTAGGAATTTGTGTTTTCCGATTTTTTGCATTTTGTATGATGCTTCTAGTTCTGGTCCAAGTTCTTTTCTTACTTTGTCTTCGTATTCTTTTAAGCTAGCTGCAGTTGTGTCTCCTTTTTTGATTGCTTCAGTTATGACATGAGCTGCGATTTTTCCGCTAGTCATTGCGTTTCCGACTCCTTCGCCTGTGAATGGGTCGATTAGTGCGGCTGCGTCTCCTACTAGTACGTATCCGTCTCCGTGCATTGTGCGCATTTTTGATCCGAATGGTAGCATCCATCCTTCGATTTTGGTTTCTAGTTTGGCGTTTTTGAATCTTTCTTTGAAGAGTGGGTTGTTTTCGATTATGTCTAGCATTGCTTCTTTGAGTTTGATTGATCTGTTTTTGAGGTCTTTTTGTACCATTCCGATTCCTACGTTTGCTAGGCCGTTTCCTACTGGGAAGATCCAGAAGTATCCGGGAATGATTGAGTCTACGAAGTGTAGTTCGATTGCGTCTTCCATTTCGGTTACGCCTGAGTAGTATGCTTTGAGTGCCATACATGTGTGTTCGTCGTCGTTTGTTGCGTTGCCGGTTTTTTGTGCTACCACGGAGTATGCTCCGTCGCTTCCGACTACTACTTTGGCTTTTAGTGTGAGGTCTTGTTTGGTTTCTGAGTTGAATGCAATTACTCCGGTTACTTTGTCGCCGTCTTTTACTAGGTCTTTTACTAGTGTATTTTCCATTATGGTTACTCCGGGTGTTGATTTGGCTTTTTCGAAGAGCATGTTGTCGTAGATTAAGCGTCTGCAGACGTATCCTTTTGATTTTTGTCCTTTTTGTTCTGGGAATTCTAGTCTTACTCTTGCGCCTTTTGGTGATGTAAATATTGCTCCGTTTACTGGGGCGTGTACTAGTTTGTCTTCTAGTACGTTTAGTAGGTTTAGTTCTTTTGCTATTTGTACGCATTTTCCTCCGACTGCGTCTCCGCATGTTTTGTCTCGGGGGTATTTTGCTTTTTCTAGGAGTAGTACTTTGTTTCCTTTCATTGCTAGGAATGTCGCGCATGTTGAACCGCCTGGTCCTGCGCCAACTACTATAACATCGTATTCGTTAGTTGCCATATTGAACTTGTTTTAACCTCTGAAAAGTTTTTCTAAACATTAGTTTTTTGATAGTTTTTTCTACATTTAATTTGGGTTTTTTAGTTTTTTTAAACCCACATGTTAAAATCTAAGTAACTGTCTAAGAATTAGTAATTTATGATGCTTGTTAGTACTTCCAGGAAGCCTAATGATAAGACTAGGCAGTTTGCTCGTCTTTTTGCCCGAGTCAGTTGTAGTTTTATTAAAAACAGGGGAAAGAGTAACTTGGACGAGGTTCTTGTTGAAGCTGAGAAATTTGGCTGTGATCGCATTGCTATTGTTAGCGAGAAGCATGGCGCGATTGATGAGATTAGTGTTTTTTCGCATGACGGCTGGCAAAACCCCGTAATTAAAGTTCTCGGCCATAAGGGCACGGATAAGTTACCTAGACGGCTTCCTACTAAAGAAGTTGTTTGTATTGGTGATGATCGTGTTGCGGATGTTTTCGGCTTTTTGAAAAGTGAAAAGGATGCCGAAAGCGCACAACCAGTTATGCTTGCGGCTAGTGAAAAAGAGTTAGTTTTTACTCTTGGCGGCGAGGTTTTGCTTTCTATTAAAAGAGGCGTCAAGTAAGCTAAATGAAATGTAATTGAATTTTCATGGAATGACTTTACTTAGGGATTTAAAAGTGATTATTTGTACTAACGACATATTAACTAAAGAATAAGTGAATTGAATTTATGGAAAGTAAAATGAGTGAAGAATTGCAAGCGCAAATTAGGGAAATTCAAGCGGTGCAAGAGCAAATGCAAATGCTTGCTTATCAAAACCAACAATTGTCTGCATCACTTCGTGAAATTGACCGTGCGCTTGAAGAGCTTAGTAAGGCTAGCGGAGCGGTTTATCGTTTTGCTGGTGGTGTTGTCATTGAAAGAAAGAAGGATGAGCTCGTAAAAGAACTTAAAGATGAAAAGGAAACTATTGAATTGCGAGTTAAGACTTTTAAGGCTCAAGAAGATAAGCTCAAGGCGAAGTTTGAAGAGCTTCGTAAAGTAATTGAAAGTAAAATGCCTAAGAATTAAGAAAATCGCGTTTTTATTCCACTTTCTCTTTCTAATTATTGATGAATTCTAAGTATCATAAGTTGCTTGTTTTGCTTAAGTCACTTAGTGGTAAGACTCTTATTTCGTATCATTCTCGTGGTGATGTTGAGGCAGTTGCAAGTAGCTTAGCTCTACGAACATTACTGCCAATGGCTACGGTTAGGAGTCCTGATCGTTTGAGTGGTCATGCGCGTAGTGTGTTGAAGCGTTTGGGCGTAAAAGAGCCAGGGGTTTTGAAAGCCGGTGAGCTTGCTGGTTTTGATAATGTTGTTCTTGTAGATGTTGCAAGTCCTGCGATGCTTGGTGTTTTAGAAAAAGATTTTAATTCGTTTAAGGGAAAAAGAGTTGTTGTTGATCATCATATTAGTAACGCGGTTTTTAAGAAGTGTAATGTTTTCGAGTTTGAGGATCGTACTAGTTGTTGTGAAGTAGTTTTTGACGTTTTAAAGTTAGGTGGATTTCATATTGATAAGAAGATTGCTTCTTTGCTTTTGTGTGGCGTTGTTGTGGATAGTGCTTTTTTTGAGAGTAGTAATGAGAGTACTTTTAGAGCGGCTGCAAGTTTATTGCATATTACTGGCATTTCGTATAGTGAGGTTAAAAGGTTAGTTGCAAGGCGTGTTGATTTGAATGAAATTAATACGATGGTGGCTAATTTTGAGCGTGCGGAGTTAGTTGATTTTAAAGGTGAAGTTGTAGCTTTTTGTAGTTGCAAGAGTTTTGAGAGTAGTACGGCTGCTGCTTTGATTAGAAGTGGCGTTTCGCTTGCTTTGTGTTTTAATGAGAAGAGTGGCGAGGTTAGTTTAGTTAAAAGTAACTCTAGTAAAGTTTTTAGCGGACTTAATGCAGGCGGTTTTCTTAGTAAGCAAGTTAGTAAGTTTAAAGGAGAAAGTGGCGGGCATGAGCTTATTGCCGGTGCACGCTTAGATCCAATGCATTTGCCTTTGTTTGTTTCTTGTTTTAGAAGTGCGGTTTTTGTTTTATTTTAGGTGCTAAGTGTTCTGTTATTAGGCAGATTGAGTAGTCTTTGATTAAGTCGGAGTATTTTGATCTAAATAGAGTTAGCATTGAGTGGAATTCTGCCGCGTCTTTTGTTGTGCAGTTTATTTCTAGGTCGAATTTTCCGATTACGCGTGTGAATGATATTACGGAGGGGTTTCCTCTTAGGAATGCTAGGAGTTCGTCTTGTTTTTCTTTTTTGTTGTTTTGTAGTTCTACGAATACTCTGTATCGTGCGAGGCCAAGGGCGGCGTGGTTTATTTCTAGTCTGTAGGCGCGTATTAGTGTTTTTTCTAGTCTTTTGATTCGGTAGCTTATGACTTTGTAGGATGTGTTTAGTTTGGCGGCCATTTCTATTAGGGATGTTCTGGCGTTTTGGGTTAGTAAGTCTAGGATGCCTTTGTCTAGTTCGTCTAGTTCGAATGGGTTTGTTTCTCCGCTTGGTAGTGCAGTTGTTTCAAAGTCAGGGTTTAGGAATTTGTAAGTGTACATTTCTGCGGATGTTGCTACTAGTACCATTTTGCTTTTGATTTGTGGCCCGTATGCTGATTGTATTTCGTCCATTGTTTCTCTTACTTCGCTTGGTTCTTTGGCGAGAATGGTTACGGTGCAGTCCCATGTGCCGTCGAGTAAGGATATTCGGTATACTTTAGGTATTGAGAATATGAATTGTAGTATTTTTTGTTCTTCTTCTGGTGCTAGGCCGGTGAATTGTAAGTATATTCTGTAGAAGTAGTATCCTAGTGAGCGGTAGTCTATTAGTGGCATGCAGTTTTTTAGTATGCCTTTGCGTTGTAGTGAGTTGATTCTGTATTCTACGCTTTGTTTGGATAGTTTGACTGTTCTTGCGATTTGGGAGTAGGTTAGTCTGGAGTTTTTGTCTAATGCGGATAGAACGGCTATGTCTTTGGCGTCTAATACTTCGAATTTCATGATAAACCTCACTGCGTTTATACTATTTAAGCGCTTTTGTCTGGAGATTTTTTGACTTTTAGAAAAAATTTCGCGTTAAAAAGTATAACTATAATGAGTAGTCGGTTTGTAGTATACAAAACCTACCTGCTCCGGTTTAGGTCATTTGGCTAAATTTAGAAATAATATCTTCTTTTTTTGTCATTTATAGTACGAGAATTAGTATTGATATCACTGCTAGTATCATTGCGGCGATTTCTTTTGTTTCATATTTAGTTCCAAATATTACCGCAGAAAGTAGGGCAACTACGATTGTCGACATTGCAAGTATTGCAGTTACTATTGCCACGTCGCCTTTTTCGAGCGCTTTTATGAATAGCACATAACCAACTAGAGAGCATATGATTACTCCGACGACTAGTAAGAGTAACTGGTTTGTTAGTGGAAATGGTTGTTTACTAAATACATAAAGCGCGCCTAAAATGAATACGAGTATTGCCAGTGCTGCTGGAAAGAGTAGTGGTTTGAAGGCGTTAAAGTCTACTTTTCCAGTTATAGTTTTTAGAGCTAAGTTTGAAAATGAGAAGACGATCATTGCAATGATTGCAAATATTATCCATTGTTGCATGTTAATTAGAACGGCTGCTAGGTTTAATTAATTTTTCAATCCTCTAATTGAGTGAACATAATGAGGATTGCTTTTTTTTCGGATTTACACCTTGGTTTTAGTGAGGACGCTTTCCCGCAAGCAAAGTTAGCTTTTGAAAAAGCTCTTGAAGTTACAGACGTAGTTGTCACGTGTGGCGATTTGTTTGATTTTCGTGTTCCTAAGCAAGAGACTTTGCATGAAGGTTTGACGTTGTTTGGTGATTTTAGTCAGAAGTTTTACGCGAAAAATAACGGCCGCTTTTTAGTCCGTAGCGCTTCGCGCAGTTATCCACTTCAACCTATGGTTACTGTTTTTGGTACTCACGAGCGCCGCAGTAAGGGTATGGTTAACCCAGTTCATTTGATGGACGAGGCTAGTGTGGCTGCGGAGTGCCATAATCGCAAGATTTACATTGAAGATAAAAATACGGGTGAAATTGTTTGTGTTCAGGGGCTTGGTGGTTTGCCTGAAGAGTACGCAAAGTCTGCGTTAGATGCGATTAAATTCTCGGCAGATGCTAGCGCGTCTTTTAATGTTTTTATTTTTCATCAGACTTTAAAAGAAGTTATTCCATTTAAGGACATTTTCATATCAATTCCGGATTTACCTAGTGGTTTTGATTTGTATGTTGATGGGCATATTCATTGGCGTCGCGAATTAAAAGAGCACGGAAGACATGTTTTGATTACTGGTAGTACGGTTATTACTCAGCAGAAGAAAAATGAGCAAGAACCTAAGGGTCTTTGGGTGTATGATACTAAAACTAAAGAGTGCGTTTTTCAGTATATTAATAGCCGCCCGTTTTTCTACAGGGAATTGGAGTTTAAGGAAGCGCTTGTAGCTGAAGTTTATTCTTCGATTGAAAAAACTTTGAGTGAAATACCTTTAGAAAAAAAGCCACTTGTTAAAATAAAACTTACTGGTACTCTTGCACGCGGCATTTCTAGTAGTGATGTTGATCTCCGGGCTGTTTTTGAAAAGAATCAAGACGCTATGAAGCTTTCGATTGATCGTGATTTTGAAATTAATTTAGAACTTAAGGAGAAGATCGAGCATTTACGTAAAATGAGAGAAGAAAGTAAAACAGTACGCGAAATAGGCCTATCGGTACTTCGAGGAAAACTCGAAACTAATAACTATAAATTAGGACACGAGGAAGAACTATTCGATGCCCTCTCAGAAGGCGACCTGGAACGAGCAAAAGAAATAATCAAATAAGGCGCCCGTTGAAACTCGAGCAGGTTGTCTTTTTTCGTAGAGGTTTTTTCTATTACAAAATAGAAAAAAGGTCGTTTTATTTTTTGTTTATTAGGACTATGTCGCCGTCTTGTATTTTGTGTTCTAGGCCGACTCTTTGTCCAGGGAATTTGGCTGATTTGCCCCATATTTGTGCGTATTTGAATAGTTTAACTAAATCCCTGTGTAACTTATTACAGACGTCTTCGACGGTTGAGCCTTTTTGCATCATGAGTGGTTCTTGCATGTTTGCTTCTTCGTAACGGCTTTTGGTGAAGACTTGCATTAGGTTTAGTTTTTCGAATATTTTTTCGCGTAGTTCTTCGATTCCTATGTTTTTGTTTGCAGCGATTTTTACGTAGTCTAAGTCGCCGAAGTCGAATTTTACGTCTGGTTTTGCGTCGATTTTGTTTAAAACGATTAAGCTTTTTGCGTATTTTCTTGTGCCGACTAGGTAGTCGATTAGTTGGTCGTCTGTAATGTCTTCTCGGATCATTACGTTGGCGTTGAAAATATCGTATTCATTGAGAATTGCTGTGATTGTTTGGTCGGTTATTTTGGTTAGTGTTACTCCGTGTACTATATTTAGTCCACCTTTGTCTAGTTTGTGTATGTAGATGTTTGGTGGTTCTTGGTCTAGTCTTACTCCGATTCCGAAGAGTTCTTTTTTGAGTTTAACGAAATAGTTGGGGTCGTATACGTCGACGATTAGTAGTACTAGATTGGCACTTCTTGCTACTGCAAGGATTTCTCTTCCTCTTCCTCTTCCTTCTTTTGCGCCTGCGATGATTCCGGGTAAGTCGAGTAGTTGTATTTTTGCGCCTTTGTAGTTCATCATTCCGGGAATGCAGTCGAGGGTTGTGAATGCGTATGCCGCGGTTTTACTTTTTGCGCCGGTTAGCGCGTTTAAGAGTGTTGATTTTCCTACTGATGGTAGTCCGATGAATACTACTGTTGAGTCTCCACTTTTTCGTACAGCGAATCCGCCGCCCATTGCGGGGCCGCCTTTTTTGGGGTTTTCGAGTTGTGATCTGAGCGCTGCTAGCTTTGCTTTTAACTTCCCAAGGTGGTGTTCGGTTCTTTTGTTTACTTGGGTTTTTGACATTTCAAGCTCTATTTCAGCTATTTTTTCTGGCAAACCCATATGCGTTGCAGTACTCTTTTTGTGAAAATTAGTAAATAATTAGTGAATAAAGAAGTTAATAACTAACTCTGGTAATTGTTTGTTTTTATTTTAAAGCATTAGATTTAAAGAAAAAGTGGGGGAAAAATGAGAAAAATGATTTTAGTATCTGTCTTCGCGTGGTGGTCTGTGTTTTGCGAAGCATTCTTTGCAGTATACTGGGCGTTCTCCTGTTGGTTTGAATGGTACTTCACATTCTTTTTGGCATTCTGCGCAGGTTGCTTTGTGCATTTCGCGTGGTTGTCGTTGTCCACCGTGGTGTCCACCGTATCCGCCGAATCTGCTGCGTCCGCCGTGTCCGCCGTATCCGCCGCGTGATCCTCCGTGGCCTCCGCCGTATCCGCCTGAGTTGCCGCCTGATCTTCCGCCGCCTCTGTATCCGCCGCCTCTGTGGCCGCCTGATCTTCCGCCGCTTCTTCTGTTTCCTCTGTCTCCTCGGTCGCCTCTGTCTGAGTAGTCGCCGTCGTTGTCGTAGTCGCTCATATATTTTCTTATACCTGTTTTCTTGTTTTTTATTCCAATTTTTATTTAGCCAATCTAAGTTTTTTTCCACTAAGGGGCGTTTGAAATTAGTTGATTATATAGTGGTTTTTTTTGTTTAAATAGCGCGTAGTTAGCGCGATTATGCTGCTGCGAGGGCTGCGAAGATTACGGCTGCGATTGCGGTGAGTTTTTGTCTTGTGTTTAGTTTTTCTTTGAGGAAGATTACTGCTACGGCGAAGCTTATTAGTGGGAAGAGGGCGGCTAGGGATACCCATAGGTAGTAGTCGTTTGTTTTGATTCCTTCAAAGAAGGCGAACCAGCCTATTACGGCAGATATTCCGCTTAGTGCACTGTATTTGATTGCGTTGGTTTTGATTTTTTGTTTGCGGAATGCTATTAGGGCGAGTATTAGGGTGAATAGAAATAGGGACATTGTTGTTATGGTTGCGGGTACTTGTGTTAGTGTTTTTCCGAAGGTGGCGTTGAATCCCCATATTATGAATGGTGGTATTAGTAGGTATGCGCCTTGTTCTATTTTGATTTTGCGTATGTCGCCGATGAGTGTTAGTACTGATGCGGTGATTGCGAGTATTGATAGTGCGAGTTTGGTTTGGTTTATTGGTTCGTTTAGTATGAATATTCCGCTTAGTATTGCGATTAGGACGTATGAGCTTACGGCGGGGGACATTGCGGCTAGTTTGCCGATTTCTAGTGCTTTGAAGTAGGATATTAGGGCGATTGCGTTTAGTATTCCGAATGTGATTAGTAGTGGTAAGTGTGGCGTGAGGTTGGTTTGTGTGAATGCGCCCGTGAGTAGGTTGTATGCTGTGAGTATTAGTAGTCCTGCGGCCATTGCGATTAGCATTGATGGGCCGTAGCCGTATTTTTTGGAGTTTATTGAGGCGAAGATGTCTTCTCCGCTCCAGCCGATGAGTACTATTGCGAGTAGTAGTAGGTTGATCATTTTTTGTCCCTTTTGGTTGCTTTGATTATGTATAATTCTTCGAAGAAGAATTTGCTGTGCGCTACGCGTTTAATGGTATACCCTTTTTGTTTTAGTGTTTGGTTTGTTTTTTTTGGGTTGTTTAAGCTGCTTTGTACTAGTAGCAGTACGCCATTGGGTTGCATGTGTTTGTCGAATTTTTGTAGGAATGGGTCGAGTAGTTTTCGTCCGTCTTTTCCGCCGTCCCATGTTGCTCTTGTGAATTTTTCTATTCCTTCGTCTTGTTCGTCAACTGGTAGGTATGGGGGGTTGAATATTATTGTGTTGAATTTTTTTCCTTTTAGTTTTGAGAATAAGTTGGTTTGTGTGAATTTTATTTTTTTGTCTACTTTGTTTCTTTTTGCATTTGCTTTAGCGGTTCTTATGGCGTGTGTGGAGAAGTCTGCTGCGGTTACGGTTAGGACTTCGTTTTTTTTGGCGGCGGTTATTGCTTGTATTCCGCTTCCGCATCCCATGTCTAGTACTTGGCCGTATGCTTCGTGTTGGACTGCGTCTGCTAGCATTGTTGAGTCTTCAAGTGGCGCGTAGACGTTGCTAGGTACGACTAGTGTGATTTCTTTGTAGGTTGTTGTGGTTTGTTGTATTGTCATTGTTTTGTTGTTATTGTAGTGGTCTTACGTCTATTGCCATTCCGATTTTCTTTTCTAGTTTGAGTATTTGTTTGCCTTTGTTTCCGATTAAGCGTGGGATGTATTTTTCTTCTACGTAGAGTGTTACTTTGCCGCCGTTTATTTCGTATTCGAATTCAAATGGTATTGCGTCCTGTAGGCGTTTTTCGACTTTACTAGTATCTTTTTTGTTTTCTTTGTCGCGTTTGACTGGGAAGACTACTGTTTCTTCTCCGAATGTGTAGATTTCGTATTCGAGTTGGTTTACCATGAAGTCTCTTGCTTCGATTACTGGTCTTGCGAGGTCTCGTTCGGTCATTCCACTTGGAGTTTTTACTACATATGAAAGCGAGTATACTTTTTCGGGTAGTCCTTTGTTTATGAATACGATTGTGTCGATTACTTGGGGGATTAGACCGAGGTCGATTTTTCCTATGAATCTTTGGATTGCGTCGATTGGTTTTGAAGCGTGTACTACTCCGACCATTCCTATACCTGCTAGGCGTAGGTCTGCATAGTTTTTGAAGTCGTTTGGTTTTCTTACTTCGTCAAATATTGTGTAATCCGGACGAGAAAGTAGTAGTACGTCGGTTGCAAGGCCCGGGTCTCTATCTGAGTAGGCGTATTGTGTGATTTCTTTTCCTACTTGTAAGTCTCTTGGTGATTCTAAAGTCTTGACTATTTTCTTTAATGACGCGTAGTGTTCGGCAAGGGCGGTTGCGAAGGTTGATTTTCCACTTCCCGGCGCTCCTGCGATTAGTATTCCTTCTGCTTTTCCTGTGAGGCGTTCGTAGAGTGGTTTGTTTAGTTTGTAATCGTCAAGGTGTAGTTTGGCTATTGGTCTTACTGCTGTGAGTTCTCTTGCTTCTGAGAATGGTGGTCTGGTGTAGGTGATGCGGTAGTTTTGTATTTGTAGGACAGTTACTCCGCTTTGGTCTAGTTCTACGAATGAGTCGGGTACTCTTCTTGTGTATTCGATGGCTTCTTGGATTAAGTTGTCTATTACGTGTTTGGTTAGTTCTTTTTCGTTTATCTCTACTAGTTCGAACGCGCCTGGTTTTCCTTTTTTGGCTTTTGGTCGTACTCCTTCTTTTAAGTGTACGGATAGTGTCGTTTCGTCGAAGTAGTGTGCTAGTGTTAGTTTGGCTTCGGTTATGATTGGTTCTAGGTATTGAGTTTGTACTCCTTGCGCGCTTGCAACTGCTGCTTGAACTTTATCTGTTGTTACTAGGAGTCCTTTGTTTGCGTATGCTGCGTCTCTTATTTTCGCGTCAATTTCGCCGAATCTTGCGCGTTCTATTTCATCAGCAGTTGGTCTTGTGCCCGTGAATTCTAGGTGTATTGCTTTGTTTTTTGCTAATTCGCTTAAACGTGTTAGTTCTTCAAGGCCGGCGTAACCTGTTTCTTTTCCAATATTCGCCTGGTGTTCAAGTTCAGCAACTACAGAGTTATGTACTATTACTCTTGCGTTTTTTCCTCGAACCATCGCAGTTATTCTGCCATCGATTAAAGCGCCAGTATCCGGGACAATTATAAATTCATTCATAAAAAAATTAATTTCAACCTGTGAAAATTTTGAGTTAATAAGTATAGGCGCAGGATGCTTAAATTACCGCAAGATTTTTTTTGAGTTTGTTTTTTTGTGTTTTGTTTTTTTAACAACAACAAAACAATCAACGATTGTCGTATTTATATTCGTTGTTTGGCGTAAAGCTTTTTATTTGGTTTTGTTCGTATTATTCTTTAGTGATATTCAATTAAATGGATCAACTTAAAGCTAAAATTGCAGGCGAAATAGCCCTTTCAGAAAACCCTGGCGACGCTATGAAAAAATGGCGCGAAGTTTTTAACATTTCTCAAACTGAACTTGCAAAACATTTACAAATTACGCCATCTACCGTTAGTGATTATGAAGGTAATCGAAGAAAGAGTCCTGGTATTATTGTAGTGAAACGTTTTGTTGACGCGCTTTTTCAAATTGATGAAAAGTCGGGTGGTAAAGTTTCTAAGCAATTCAAAGAAGCAGACTCCACTCAAGACTACTTTTCCGTCTTTAACTTCCCCCGCGAAGTAAGTGGCAAAGAATTACTTAAAATTGTAGACGGTAAAATCGTAACTGGCGAACCTAAACTAAATAACATAAATGTTTTTGGGTCAACACTTGTGAATAGTTTAAAGGTTATTCTTGAATTACCATACGAATCTTTTGTTAAAGTGTACTCTACCACTAGTCAACGGGCTTTAATCTTTACACACGTAGAGACGGGCAGAAGTCCAATGGTAGCTGTGCGCGTAACTCCGATTAAACCGGCGTTAATTATTTTGCATGGAGTTACTGAAGTAGATAAACTTGCAGTAAAGATTGCAGAAGCAGAAAACATACCTCTAATCAGCACAGAAATGCCACTAGATCAACTCAAAGAAAAGTTGCAAAAACTAACGACTTGATCGCCTAATTTTTCTTGCTTCGCGTCTTAAAGCTAGTAAGCGCGCGTCATCTGCGACATATTTAGCATCATCTTCATCATTTGGTTTGTTAAAATATACTACTGGTTTATTTGAAACTGACGCGACATCTTTTGCGTGTTCAAAACCCATAAAGCTAACAACTGGTTTTTGTAATCTGATATTACGTCGCATAAGTCTAGATCTAGTTTTGACCCATAAGTCTCTATCTGGATCTACATAATGTAATCTATCATGCGCTTTGAGTATATCTCGATAATGCTTAGCAATATCTTCATCACTTAAGTTACCGTATTCTTTTTTAACGGATTCAATAGCCGCAGCAGTAGTTTTTGCAAACACTTTTGGAGATTCAAGCCAGGCTATTCTATGTCCTCTTTTTTGAGCATAATCTGCGATATAGGTAAACATGTCCATATCTCCATGTGCTTGGTTATGTGTTAGTGCTTTTCTAAAAAATTGTGGGTATGGTATATCTGGATGGTAAAAGCCGAGTTCAAGTCCGATTAGCGAATTAGGTGGGAGTTTTTTAATTACTTCTGCAACGTCAATAAAAAGACCTTGATGGTCATGGTTAAATCCATAAATTACTGTGTTAACTTTAGACATATGTTTATTTTTTGTTTTGTTTTTTTTCTTGGAAGTGGATGTAGTAGTTGCCTTTGGCTACGCTTTCCATTCTTTCGTGTATGGCGTGGTAGAATATTACGACGGCTATTAGGTTTAGTAGAAGTGATATGTCAGTGAGTAGGTTGGATGGGTTTACTCTGGTGATTGCGACTAGTATGTTTGTTATTACGAATACTGCGACTCCTATGTAGAATATGATTGATACTCTCCAGCGTTTCTTTTGGTCTTCTGTTTTAATGTGAGTTTGAAGCGCGAGAGTAAAGAAGCCAAGGTAGACTAGTAGTATTAAGCTTGCAATTACAGTTAAAACCGGAACGATGAGTTCAAAGATTAAATTTGCCATGGAAAGGGTAAAACTTTGCTTGTATTAAAAACGTATACATATGCTTGTTCTGTAGAGTTGTTTGCCTTGTTTTTGTCCGGCGAGTTGTGTTGCGAGGGCGTATTTACCGTAACCTGCGACGACGGATACTGCAGTTTGTGTGTTTGATACGTAGAGGTCGATTCCTTCTTTTTGTTCTTCGACTTTGGCGATGAATGCGCCTTCTTTCATTATTTTTTTGGCGATTGCTTCTGCTTTAGCCATTAGTTTATCGTAATCTACTTTGTCTGCGTCTTTGGATCTTATTTGTACTATTGCTTCAAAGTACCCGGAAGTTTTTCTTGAGCATTCATCACACTGCACAGGTATGATTTTGATTAGTGTTTCTTTGCATTGTTCTACTTTGTTTCTTTGGAATTTGAATGTAGCGCAGACGGTTGCTTTGACTTTTTTGGTGTCAATTTGGTTTAGTTCTACGTTTGAGTCTAGTATGAGCTCTTTGGTTTTGATTTTACCCTTGATAAACGGAATAAGATAGTTGTCGCCAGTCCATTTGCCGAGCCATACTCTTTCGCATGTGGCGCAGCGTTTTATTTCGATTTCTTTTTCTATGTCGAAAAAGGAGTTGCGACTAAGGTAGCAGTCTTTGCAGAAGCTTCCGATGAATTTTTCGCCATCATCTGATTTGCCACATAGTGGGCATGTTTTGTTATTCATATTACGTGTAAGAGTTTGTGGTTTGGTAGTCTTATTAACTCTTCTCGTGCACTATTATTTTCAAGTATGAAGCCTCCTGAAAGTTTAATTGAAGCAGAAGATAATGGCGCTAGTGTTAACACTGAAGTTCGTTTTTTGACACTTGAACTTATGAAATTAGCTGCGAAAAAAGGAGTTAGCTTTGAGGAAGTTTTAGAAGAGTACATTGAAAATACTTGTACTTTAAAGCAAGTACTTTCTGCGCCGTATGAAAGTCAAGAAGAGGACTTTGAAGTTCATCACGAGTTTTCTGCGCAAAAGTCTAAGAAAAAAGCGTAGAATTTAAGGTTTAAATTAGCCTGGCTCCTATTACTATTTACTATGCCAAGCACTAATCCTGATCGAGAACGCGATCAAAAAGAAATTGCAGTTAATATTACTCACTTATTTTTCAAAACGCCTAGTTATCGTAAGACTATTGCGTATTTGCTTTTAGTTTCCTTTGCGCTTGGAATTTTGTTTAGGTATCTTACTATTCAAAAGCAAAGCTTAGCAGAATTGCTTATTTTTGGTAGTGGAGATGGCTTTTTTGTAATCGCGCTTCCCGCAATTGTGTCTTCTTTGCTTGCTACTTTTCTAATGTCACGTAAGCAATTTAGGTTTGATGTTAAGTATTTCGCGGCAATTTCGCTCGTATCTGCTATTGTATACGGAGTTGTATTGAATGGCGCGTTGATTCTTTCGAAAATCTACCCTATCGCGCCGAATGTTCAAGATGCGCTAGTAGTGCTTGCTAATGCTATTGTTTTGATTATTTGGCTCGTATCTACTTGGGTTGCTCTTTCATTTAGGAGTAAAGCTGCGCTTACGTGTTGGCTTCACCCTGTTGCTAATATTGCTTTTATTGTTCTTTGGAGTAGTTTTAATTCCATCGCGCCTTACTTGCCAAGTTCGTTTTCGCCTTTGTTAACTTTGCTTAACTTACTTATAGCGTCACTTATTTTGGTTTTAGCTGTTGCTGCTGTGTTTAAAGTTACGAATGCGCCTGCGCAGCGTAATTTTGGAATTTCTACTATTGACGCGGCTACGCTTTTCTTTGCGCAGTGGGTTAAGCAAGATAAAGGTCTTGAAGATCTTTTAGCGGAAACTGGTACTAATGTCACTACTCATCTTTCAACTGTTGCGTTTAAACGTTTGGATGGTAGTTTGAAGGGAGTTTTTGTAACGCCTCAAATTCATTACGGTCCTTTTGGTAATATTGGAGGAAGTGAGTTTCCTCATTTAATTTCGCGTAAACTTGAAGCAGAATTGCGCGCGCCAGTTTTAGTTTTTAAGGGCGCTGCGAATCATGATTTTAACCCGGTTCATTCGAGTTCTCATTTGAAGATTGCTGAGTTATCTAAGTATGCAGTTAATCATTTTACTAAGCTTGATTATTCTAGTGAGCTTGGAATTGTAACTGGCGATTCGGGTACTGCTCATTTGTTTGGTTTTGAACTTAAGGGTAAAGCATTCCTTACGCTTTCAAGAGCGCCGCATACTAGTGATGATATTGACACTGCGCTTGGGCTTTCGCTAGCGCATAAGGCAGAGAGTCGAGGCTTTAGTGAGGTTGCGATTATTGATCGTCACAATAGTAAGCCAGATAATTATATTTTGGAAACTGGTTCTAAGGAGTATTTTGAACTCGAAGACGCGGTCGGTTCGTTAACGCGTACTCGTCCTGCTAAGTTTAAGCTTGGACTTGGTCATGTTAATCCTGGTTTGCCTTTTGAGAGTGGAATTGGCGAGGCGGGCGTTAAAACGGTTGTTTTTGAAGTTACTGGTCGAAAGCATTGTTTGGTTTTAATTGATGCTAACAATATCGAGCCTACTTTGCGTTTAAAGGTCCTTGATCGTATTAAAAGAGATTTTGACTTTGATTTCGTCGATTTGTTCACGACAGATACGCACAGTGTGAATATGATTTCTGGAGTTCATAACCCACTCGGGACAAATATCACCATTGACGTATTGTACCCTCATTTGTATGGCGCAATTGAACGTGGTTTAGATGATTTGGAAACCGTTAGTGGAGCTATGAAGAGTGAGCGTTTTGAAATTGAAGTTCTTGGTAGCCAAAGGGTTAATGAGATGATGTCTACTTTTAACTCAGTTATTGCTATTATGAAAATTTTGGCGCCGGTTATTTTCATTGGTTCGATTGTACTGGCATTTGCCGCGCTTATCTTTTTACATAAGCTTACTTAAGTGATGACTTTTTATGAGGATTGCTTATTTTTCTGATACGTATCTTCCGAATAAGGATGGCGTTGTTAGTCAAATTTTGGCGAGTAAAGCTGAGCTTGAAAGTCGTGGGCATTATGTTCACGTTTTTTCGACGGGTAGTAGGAGTGATATTAGTTTTAATCGAAATGATTCTACTGTTACGATTTATACTGGCTTGAAGTTTCCTTTGTATAAGGAGTATAAGGTTGCTTTGTTTCCGCATAGTAGTGTAATGTATAGTTTTGCTAAGGATTTGGAAATTGTTCACAGTCACGCTGTGGCGTCAATGGGTTTTCCTGCAATTGCTACCGCAAAGACGCTAAATCTTCCACTCGTGGGTACTTTTCACACTTTACTACCTAATGCAATGCATTATTTGACGCGCAATAAGCGCGCGCAGGCAGTTTTGTCTAAGGCTACATGGAAGGCGATTGACGCTTTTTACATGCCTTTTGATCTTGTCACTGCGCCTAGTCAAGCAATTGCGGATTTGATGGATGAGAATGGTATTCATGGCGTTAAGGTTGTTTCTAATGGTTTGAATTTAGGTAAGTATAACCCGCGCGTTACTGGTAGAAGTCAAATTAGGGGCAAGCTTGGAATTAAGCCGAGTGATAAAGTAGGCGCTTTTATTGGTCGTATTGTTGAAGAAAAAAACATTGACGTACTAGTGCGCGCTACAGAATTAGTGTTACGCGAAGTGCCGGAGTTTAAGCTGCTTGTTTGTGGCGATGGTCCTGATTTAGCGCGGGTTAAGAAGCTGGTTAAGGAACTTGGCTTACAGAAAAGCGTGATTTTTACAGGCTACGTGCCATATAGTGATATTCAGCATTATTTTGCAGCTGCTGATGTTTGTTTGACTGCGAGTACTTTTGAGACGCAATGCATTTCGTTGCTTGAGGGCCTTGCGTGTGGGCTTCCTGCTGTTGCCGCTAATAGTCTTGCGTTGCCGGAGGCAGTTAAGAATAAGTATAATGGTTATTTGTTTGAACCTGGCGATGAAGAGGAATGCGCGCAAAAGATCATTAAAGTGCTTGGCGCTTCGCGCAGCGAATACGATAAATTGAAGGCGAATAGTTGGAGTAAAGCGCAAGATTATTCTATTGATAAAATTACGGATAAATGGGAAAAAATCTATCGCGACTTGATATAAAATTTTTAGTGTTTGTATTTATCGCTTGAGTATTTTTCGTGTGCGTATTTGTGGTTTTCTCTTTCTAGTCGTTCTATTTCTAGGTCTTCGTTTTCTAGTTCTTTTATTTTTGCGTCCATTTTTGCTGCTAGTTCGTGTACTTCGTTTGCTAGCTTAGATGATTTGGCGCTTTGTTTGGCTCGGCTTGAAACTTTTGCTATTTTGCCTAGTACATCAGGATAGATTTGTGATTCTACAGAGTATGTTCCGAATGCTGTGACGGCGTATAGTACTACCGATATTCCAAGTAGAGCGTAGATTGATGTGAATAGTTTTCCTATTACGGTTACTGGCGCGAAGTCTCCAAGTCCCACGGTTGTTAGTATTATTGTTGAGAAGTAGAATGAATCTACCCAGTTGAAGTGTTCAACATAGTGGTAAAATATTGTTCCGATTAGGATCATTAAACCGGCTACGGTTAGGGCGTATTTTATTCTTGATGGGAGTTTGGTAATTAGATGAATCATATTAGTCACTGTTTTATTGTATTTTGATTATTCTTGGTACCATTCCTTGTGCGTATGCGCTTTTGAGGGCGGCTACGCTTGGGCTTGTTTGTGCGTAGTCTGCGTCAAAGCTGTATATTAGGAGTTGGCTTTTGTTTTCGTTTTTGAGCTCTGCTAGCTCTTGTTCTGCTGCTTGTATTGCTTGTTCGCAGGGTAGTTTTGTGTTGCAGCTTTGGTCTCCGTAAAAGTATAATACTATTTGGTATTCTGAGTTGCATTTTTCTTTTAATTTTTTGAATAGTAGGAAGTCTCTTGCTTCTAGTGCGAAGTATTGTTCTTTTAGGAATTGTACTTCGGGGTTTTGTTTAGTTTGTTTTTTTTCTAGTACTTCTAGTTTTTGTCCTAGGTCTGTTGTTTGGCTTGCGATTTTTTGTATGTTGTAAGTTAGTGATGCGCATACTGCGTTGGTTACGGTTGTGTCGTTTGTGTCGAGTAGTGATAGTAGTTCTGGGTTGACGCTTGAGGTTTGAATAGTTTCTAAATCACGCGTGAATTGGTTTGAGACTGCGCTTGTTAGTTGGAATCCGACTAGTACTCCTACGGCGAATACTGCGATGGTGATTACTAGGGCGGTTAGGTAGAGGGATTTTTTGATTCCTCTTTTGACAGTTAAATCATTAGACATTAAAATCAGCAAATAGCACTTGAAATATATTAAAAGTATAACGATGTTTGAATATTTATAAGATTATGACTAAAGTTGAAAAACCAAACATATATGGTAAATTAAAAACACCCGGTTTAGAGTTAAAGGAAATTATTGAAAAAGATAACCGGGGGGTTAAATGGGCCGTACTTCATACTGATTTGAATCATTATGGCAATACTTATAATACGACTGAACCGAGTAATGTTTTAGGCGTAAATGTAACTAGTTTAGTTGAGCGACTTATTGAACAAAATCATCGCAGTGGAATAATGGGCCATGTTTTAGATGTTGGTATTGGCAGTGGTTTTCAATGGAAGCGTTTTGCTAAAGAACGCGAAATTGGAATTGGTCGCGATTTTGAATTAGATGGTACTACTTTAGATTTAAAGTCAGTAATACCTGATTTAAAAATTCGAGTTAAAAGAGTTGCTGCTAGTGGAATTCATCGTGTGTTTACTCCCGGAAAATATGATTTAATAGTATGCCATTATGGCGCGCATGGTCAAATTAGGCAATTAGTAGAGAGTGCACATCCTTTGCTTAAACCGGGAGGGCACTTGATAATTTCGGGCATAAAACGCAACGCAGATGCGGTGCAATTTGCGTACGAAACGGACAAAAAAGAAGAAGAAATTCCCCCATTACCCCCAAATGGACACAAATATTATGACGTAGTTAAAGAAGTTGGAACTGGACACTGGACGGAAGGCCTCCCTTCAGTCGCATTACATTATGTGAAAAAAGTAGCTTAATTTACCATTTTTGTTTTTTGCCTGCTATTTCTTCGTAGAAGGTTGCTATCCAAAATATGGTTATTAGGGCGGGGTATGCGATTAGGTATGCCGCGATTTTTATGTAGGATAGGTCTTGTTTTTCGTTTTGTATGACTTTACGTGCGATTATAATCCATGCAACTGTTAATAGCAATATTAGAAAGCTTACTACATGTACTGCTCCAAATCCATAAAAGAAAGAGTTTAATCCATAGGTGTAGCTTTCGAAGTATTGACCAGTTATGATAGTGTAGAAGAATGATAGTAGTACTACGAATACCATCATTGCTCCGAGGAATCCTAGTGGTAGTATTGCTATTCCGAAGTCACCGTATTTTAGGCTAAACATTCGTCTGTATTTGATGTAGTTGCGTATTCCTCCGCGGTTCCATCTTATTCTTTGTCTTAAAAGAGCTATTATTTTTGAGGGTACTTGTGTGTAGACTGTGGCGCTTATTGATGATTCTATTTTGTAGTTGTTTGCTTGCATTCGGTATGCTATTTCTTGGTCTTCAAGTATGCTGCCTGTGTCGAAGTCGCCTAAGTTTTTGAATACACTAGCGCGATATACGCTTAGTGGCCCGGGGGTTACGGTTACGGCATCTAGGAATGATAGTAGTTTGCGTGAGACTATGGTTACTGCGTATTCTACTGCTTGTAGTTGTTCGATTATGTTGCGTGGTTTGTATGCTCTTACTTCGCTTGTTGCGGCCATGACGCTTGGATCTTGGAAGTATGCAGTCATTTTTTTAAGGGCATCGCGTGAAGGGTATGAGTCGCTGTCGAGTGTTGCGATTAGTTCTCCTCTTGCGTGTTTTATTCCCGTGTTTTTAGCGCTTGAGTTTCCGATTCCAGTGTGTTTGTTTCTTATGAGTTTTATGAATTTGTACTTATGTGTGTATTCTTCGACTTCTTTTGCAGTTGCGTCTTTGCTTTCATCGTCTACAACTATTACTTCGAGTTTGTCTTTTGGATAGTCCATTGCGATGACTGCGTCTAAAGTAGTGCCGACTACACCTTGTTCGTTGTAAACTGGTATGACTATTGACACGAATGGCAAGACTTTTGGTGGTTTGGGTTCGTCTATGCTATCCATTCCGTATTCGTACATTAGTAGTAAGTAGAGTACGGTGACGAATAGAGTTACGAACGCAACGAAAAATTCAAGCATTTAATTTTCACTATAGTTTCGAGTAAGAATTATAATACGTTTTGAGCTTAAATAGTATTTACACAATGCTTGAAATTAAACCACGTAAAAGAATTATTGGTAATGAAATGCCAGATGGCGCGTTATTTGGAAGCGCGGCTAAATTTCCAGATAAAGGTAGTTTGTTTTTAGATAATTTAGCTAGAGATGTTAAAAGAGAGCGCAGATTAGGTATTACTACTTCGTGGGATTATCATTCTGAGCCTATTGAAAAATATGCCGGCGTTTTACAAGAGTATCCTATTGCGGAAATTTTAGTAGACAAAATTAGAGCACATAATGAAACTAAGGTAGTACCTTTTCGTGTTTTAGATGCGGGGATTGGTAGTGGTCAGCAGTGGTTTGATTTTGCGCGCAAAAATGGTTTAGTAATTGGCGTGGATTTTGAAGTTTGTGGTACTAGTCTTACAAAGAATGGAGTTATTCCTGAGTTGAAAAGCCAGGTTAAGATATGCACTGCGAATAATATTCATTTAAAGTTTAGACGAGAAGCGAAGTTTGATTTTGTAATTTCGCATTATGGTATGCATGGTTTAGAAGAAACTGGAATTGAAAGTGCATTTAGAGTTTTAAAGCCAGAAGGAGAATTATTCGTTTGCGGTATTTGGAAGCGGCCAATTCCAAAGTTAGTTGCAGGGCATGATAAATATGCAAAACTAATTAAATCTCATCCTGGCCCAAACATACACGTAACTGACGGTAAGGAATGGTTTTTGCATTTGAAGAAGAAGTAGTTAACGGGTTATTAGGTATTGTTTTTGTTTTTTTTTCGTGATTAGGTTATATGTAGTTTCTGACCAGTTGCGAATTAAGCCTAAGGGGCCTAGTTTTTCTAATCGTCTTGCTGATGTTTTTGCTATTAGTTTGCGTATGAATATTACTTTGCCTATTTTTGATGCGCGCATTGAAAGGTCTTGGTCTTCGCTTGCGGCCATGCGTTCGTCAAAGCCGGTTAGTTTTTTGAATGCAGTTGCCCGGTATGCTACGCAGTTGCCGGCTATTGCGGCAGTTCCGCTTTTTACTGACGCGTTTACTATCCAGTTTAGCGTTCTAAAGAATGCTTTCCAGGCGATGTTTGCGCGTGGCATTATTTTACAACCTACGCATACTACTTTTTCGTTTTCGAACTTTTCGTAGAATTCTTCTATGAGGTTGTTTGGAATCCATGTGTCTGCGTCTATGAATAGTAGTATTTTTCCGTTGGCTTCTTTTGCGCCGGCGTTTCGAACAGCTGCGATTGTATTGTTTTCTTGTTTTGGTAAGAATACAGTTTTTACTTTAAGTTCATTTAGTATATCTTGTGTGTTGTCTGTTGAGTCGTTGTTGACTACTATTACTTCGTAGCGTAGATCACTGACAATTGCAGATGTTAAAATGTGTCCAATAGTAGCTCTGATTTCGCTTTCTTCATTATACGCAGGAACTATTATGGATACGTCTATTTGCATTTTTTAGGGTTGTTATTATTCGTATCACTTAAAATTTAAAAACTACTTCATTTGACTGAATGCGTTAGTTTGTATTCCTTAGTTTTCTTACCTATAATTAAGTTGAATGTTGTGCCACTCCAGTTTACAATTAAACCCCAGAAACCTAACTCACGTAATCTACGACTAGACGTGTCTATTACTAAACCGGAGTCAAATTTCACCATACCTATTTTACTTATTCTTGTACATAGATCTTGATCTTCGCTTGCGGCCATTTCTTCATCAAAACCATTCACTTTTTTGAATGCAGTTGCCCGGTATGCTACGCAGCTTCCCGCTATTGCTGGTCTTCTGAATGCTACTGATAGTTCGACGATCGCATTAAGCGCACGAAAGAGTAGCCATTCATACCAATTGAGTTTAGTTGGCATGATCAACCCACCAAAACAAACTACTTCTCTGTGCGTAAACGCAGTTAATGTTTTTTCGAAGAATTTGCGTTTGGGTTTTGTATCCGCATCTACAAAGACTAGAACGTCTCCTTTAGCCATTTTAGCTCCTGTATTACGTGCACTTGCAATATTGCGTCCTTTGTTTGGAACTACCCGCGCGTATCGTTTTGCGATTGCGACTGTTTTGTCGGTTGAGTTTCCATCGACTACTATTAATTCTGTTCCGTCGGGAACTTGTTTACGTAAGTTTACTAGAACGTCTTTGATTGATAGTTCTTCGTTGCGAGTTGGAATAATTACAGATAATTTCATTAGTTTTTCACTTTAGGTCAAATGTTTTGAATTGCATTTCTTTTAGGTTTGCTTTGAGTATTTTTCCGCATAGTTGAGGCTGACCTAAAAGCGTGTTTACTGTTTCTTGTACTGCGAGCGCAGCTGCGATGGATACGGTTGTTGCGATTACTCCTTCTGTTGAGCAGGATATGCATTTGAATGGTTTTGGAAACACCTTGCTGAAGTCTGGCGACTTGCCTTTGATGAATGTAGAGATCATTAGTTCGTTTCTTATCGCGGCGCAGTACACCCAAGGGATTTTCTTTGGATGACAGTAGGCGTCTATTGCCGCGCGTGCTTCGTAATTATCACTGCAGTCTAGTACTACGTCGGAATTTTTGAGTAGTATCTTCGAGTTTGAGTCATCTAGTTTTTCTTCGATTACTTCGATGTCAAGTAAAGGGTTTAGTTGTAAGAGTTGTTTCTTGAGCTCTTGTACCTTACTGTGGCCTACGGCAGTATATGAGTAGAGGTTTTGGCGTGAGAGGTTGGTTGGGTCTATGTAATCGGAGTCTATAATTCGCAGGGCTATGCCCATTTTGGCTAGGAGGTTTGCTGCGAATGATCCGGTTCCGCCTGCGCCGATTATAGTGACTTTACTACTGCGTAGTTTCGAGTGGGATTTGTCTCCGAGTAGTGTTTGCTGTGAAAGGTAAGCTAGTTGATCTATTTCTTTTAGCTGTGTCATTATGTGTTTATATCTTTTTGTGAATTAATAACATTCGTTGATATTTATGACATTTAAGTTTGCGCTTTTTCATCATGCAGTTATTGATTTAGAAGATGGCGGAAAAGAATTGCATCTTTTCGTTCATGCAGTTCCTATAGACCGGCAAGGAGTTTCTAGTACTAGAGTAGTTAATGAAGCGAGTAAGCTTGCTAGTGTATTACGCGCTAAGGTTTTTGTACATGCGGCTATAGCGCAAGAAGATGTAAATTTAGCGCCTAGTTTAGTTGAGAAAAGTTTCGAGCCTAATTTAGAAACTATGCCAACAGTTACAGTCAAAGATCAAGATATTCATTTTGGTTTTAGTCGATCTTTTGACCCGGAAGAAATTTCAAAAGGTAAACTTGAGTTGATCGCGTTAAAGCATTTTATTCCCAAAGAAGTTATCAAAAGTTTTATGCCAGGCGGAATTGAATTTTCTACTAAGTCTAGGGCATTAAAGCGAGTTAAAGTACGTAAGTAAAAACGTTATTTTCGTTTATCTATTTTTCTTTCTATTTCGTCTAGTCTACGGTATAGTTTATTCCAGGCTTCGCTTCTCCCTATTGATTGTCTTTCTTGTGCTTGAGGCGATTTAACTATACGATCTAAGAAGTAGCCAAATAGCCACGTTCCTATGAATGCTAGCGGTAGTAGTATTAGGATTAGTTCGGTTGTTTTTAGGTTTAGTATTGTTTTGATTTTGTCACTTGCAGTTAGGATTAGTAGCGCGAAGTTTATGAAGACTAGAAATTGAAGTCCTAGATCGAATCGGTATTTTTGTTTGAAAAAGAATTCTCTTAGTTTTGATAGCATAGAATTAGTTAGGTTGGAAGTGGAATAAAAAAGAAGAGGAAAAAAAGGGAGCTTGCGAAGAGCAAGCGGGTTTTCTTTTCGTCGAGGTTTTCTTTTGCAACGAAAAGAAAAGGTCGGTTTTAGTCCATGAAGGTTTGTGGTGTTGGTAGTACTTCTGGTTCGCCTTTTCTCTTTCTGATTGATAGAATGGTTTTGTTTTGGAGTTCTAGTGGCATTTTCTTGTATCCTGCGTATTCAGTGTACCATGTTGCTCTTCCTTGTGATGCTCCTCTGATTTCGCTTGCGAATCCGAACATTTCTGAGACTGGTACTTCTGCTGTGATTGAGATGGTTTCTCCTTCTTGTTCCATGTTGGCTACTTGTCCTCGTCTTCCTTGGATTTGGTTGATAATTCCAGACATGTATTCTGATGGTGCGGTTACGACTAGTTTTTGTCTTGGTTCTTTGAGGATGGCAGTTGCCATGAGCATTCCGGCGTAGATTGGGTTTCTGATTGCGGGGATGATTTGTGATGGTCCTCTGTGTGCGGGGTCTACGTGGATTGTTGCGTCTTCGAGTTTGACTTTGACTCCTACTACGTGTTCTTTGGCTAGTGGTCCTGCTTTGGTTGCTTGTTCGAATGCAGTTACTACTAGTTCGTTGATTTCTTGTAGGTATTGTACTCCTTTTGTGACGTCTACGAAGAGGTTGTTGTCTTGCATTGCGATGACTTTTCTTGCTTCGTCTCTTGGTAGTCCTGCTTTGATTAGTCTTTCTTGTAGGTCTTTTCCTTTGACTTTTTCGTTGATGTCTCCGTCTTCAAAAGCTTTTACTACGCTTTCTTCTAGTGGTTCTACGGAGATTTTGAATTTGTTGTGTTTGTTTGGTGATTTTCCTTCTAGGGTTGGTGATGATCCTACTATTGATTCTTGGTAGAGTACGATTGGGGGTGAGGTTGTGATTGCTACTCCTCTTTCTTTTTGGATTTTGTATTCGATGATTTCAAGGTGTAGTTCTCCCATTCCTGCGATTAAGTGTTCTCCGGTTTGTTGGTTGATTTCTACTTTGAGTGTTGGGTCTTCTTTTCCTAGTTTGTGCAAGACTTCGACTAGTTTGACTAAGTCTTTTGGATTCTTTGCTTCTACTGCTTTGGTGACTACTGGTTCTGAGTGGTGTTTGATTTTTTCGAATGGAGTCATTTCGCTTCCTGCTACTGTTTCTCCTGCGAATACTTCCTTTAAACCGACTAGGGCTACGATGTTTCCTGCTGGTACTGTGTCGACTAGTACTCTGTCTGGTCCCATGTAGATTGCTACTTGTTGTAGTTTTTCTGTTTTGTATGTTGAGTGTACATATAAGTCTGATCCTTTTTTGAGGGTTCCTGCGTATAGACGTCCGACTGCTACTTCTCCTGCGTGGGGGTCGTTTTGTACTGCGGTTACGACGAAGCATGCTTTGCCGTTTGAGTCGCAGTTGATCATTGCTTGTCCGTCTGCGCTTGTGATGTCTCCGTGCCAGATTGCTGGGATTCTGTATTTTTGTGCTTGTACGGGGTTTGGTAGGTGTTCGATTACCATTTTGAGGACGATGTCGTCAAGGCCTGCGATTGTTTGTAGTTTTTTGTGTTCTGCGTTTTGGCACATTGTGTACATGTCTTTGAATGAGATGTTGTTTGCTTTCATTACTGGGTATGAAATGGCCCATTTGTTGAAGGCTGTTCCGAAGCATACGTTTCCTGTTTCTACTTTGATTTGCCAGGCTTCTTTGAATTCGTCTGCTGCGAAGGTTGAGATGAGTTTGTTTACTCCTCCGATGATTTTGAGGAATCTTTGTTGCATTGCGTTTCCGTCGAGTTTGAGTTCGTTGATGAATCTGTCGATTTTGTTGATGAACAAGACTGGTCTTACTCTTTCTTTGAGTGCTTGTCTTAGTACGGTTTCTGTTTGGGGCATGATTCCTTCGACACAGTCTACTACTAGGATTACTCCGTCTACTGCTCTGAGGGCTCTTGTTACGTGTCCTCCGAAGTCTACGTGTCCGGGGGTGTCGATTAAGTTGATTAGGTAGTCTTGTCCTGCGATGTTTACTGGTACTGATACGTTGGCTGCTTTGATTGTGATTCCACGTGCTTGTTCTTGTTCGTCGAAGTCGGTTACTCTTTGTTCTCCTGCGAGTTCTTTTGAGATTAGTCCTGCTCTTGCTACGAATGAGTCGGAGAGTGTTGATTTTCCGTGGTCTACGTGGGCTACGATTCCGATGTTGCGGATGTTAGCTTGGTTGTTCATTAATTTTTGCACGTGTTGTGCTACTGCTTCTTTAGTTGCCATAATGTTTTCAAAACTCCTAAAAATGTTTTTATAAAAATGAAAAGTGAAAAAAAATTTACCTGTAGGTTATTTTTCCGTTGAGGTTTTTGCTTTGTTTAAGTTTTTGTTCTAAAGCGGTAAATGTTAAATGTTTTTCTAGCAAGTTGTGTCGAAATACTATATGCATTCCGTTTACTGGACCAGCACTGCCGTCGTTGTTTGTTTGCGCGGTTTTTGATACTCTAAATGAACCAGATGGAATAGACCTGCGTGTTTCGCTTAGCTCGACAGGTGATTCGGTTTGGACTTTTGATTCTTCTCTTTTGTGCCACGCGTTTGACATTCTAATAAAATCTGAGGCGACTTGATCCGTTGTGTTTATTGATACTACGGTGTGATCGTTTTGATGCTCTCCTGTGTGGTGGTTTATGTGTTCTATTTGAATACCATTTATTACGTCGTGGTGTTTTTCTAGGAAATTTTTCATAAACTCCGCTAAGTTTTCGTGTCTTTGCTCGTTGGTAATAGTTGGTTTTGGCATATTTGAAAAACTTTTTTGCGTGAATTTAGAAATAAAAAAATAAAAAGGGGAGAAAAGAAGTTATCTTGCGCTTTTTGCCATTCTTTCTGCTTCGTTCTTTCTTTTGACTGAGAATGAATCCTGTGAGTTTTGGCTTGCTAGGATTACTTCGTTGGCAAGTGCTTGTCCTAGTGTGGTTTTCTTGTCAAATGATTGTAGGATAGCTGCGAGGGCGAGGTTTCTAAGAGCAGTGTCGAGTCTTCTTTGTGGTGATACGTCGACTGATACTTGGTAGGATGTTCCTCCTAGTCTTACTCTTGTTACGTCTTCACGTGGCGCGCTGTTTTCAACGGCGAGTACTAGTACTTGGATTGGGTTTTGTTTAGTTACTCTTTCTACTTCGGCGAGTGTTTCTTCTACGATTTTAATCGTTTTTGACTTCTTTCCTTGTAGTTTTCCGTGTGTTCTGATTAACTTTCCGCTTGTTTTTTCTCCGGTTCCTCCTCTCATTAGTTTGTTTGCGAGGCGTTCTACGAAGTTTACGTGTTGTTTTGCGAATTGTTTGTTTGCGTGTCTTGCGTGAGTGTGGGGCAAGATTAGTGGTTTGAAGGAGATTACTTGCGCGATTGATGGGTCGCGGATTTTAATTCCATCGTATGAGTATTTTCCGAATAGTTTTATGTTTAATGCCATATAGTTATCTTACACCTTATCTCTTTGGTTTTTCTTTGCGTTTAGTGCGTAATTCGTCTAGGGCTACTCCGTTGACTGCTACGACTTTGTATCTGACTCCGGGGATTGATCCCATCTGTCCACGTTGTGATCCTCCGAGACCTGCGATTGTTACTTCATCGTGTTCGTCGATGAATTCGATTGCTTTGTCTCTTGGAGCGTGTGCTGAGACTTTTTTGCCGTTCTTTACGAGTTGTACTCTTACACATTTGATGATTCCAGAGTGAGGTTGTTTTTGTTCTTTACCTTCTTTCTTTAAGACGATTCCACGTGCTTGTGGCGCTCCTTCTAGAGGGTCGTATTTGTCTTTTAGACCGAGGGCTTTTCTCTTCCATGGTTTTTTGAGCCATCTGTGTTCTTTGCGTTTTTTAGTTAAAATTCTTCCTGCGAACATTCCTTTTGCCATAATTAAAAATCAAATCTCCTTTTACTTATATTATTTTTACGTCATCGAATCCGAATTTTCGGTTCATTAACATTTTGAGGCGTTTTATGTTTGCGCCTTGTTTGCCTATTGCGACTCCTTTTGTTTCGGGGTCTACGGTGATAATTGCTTTTTTGCCTTCTGATTCCATTTGTATGTCGACTACTTTGCTTTTGTGTAGGACTTTTTTAATGAATTCGTCTGGTGTGTTTGCGTCGTTGAATACTATTACTGGTTTTTTGAAGAATTCCCTTAGTTTGATTAGGTTTGCTCCTTCTTTACCTATTGCTTTGCCTGCTTCGCCTGGGGGGAAGATCATTACGATTTCCTCATCGCTTGCAATGACATCGCTTGCTTTGGCTCCTGTTTTTTCTTCTACGACTTTGATTACTTGTAAGTCATCTTGGGTTAAAGTTGCGCTCATGATAAAATTACCTTTATTTCTTTGATACTGCTGAGAGTATGTCTGAGTTTCCTGCGTCGAGTACTGATAGTGCGCTTACTGTGAATGGTTTTCCGCATACTACTCCTAGTTCTACGCTTGTTCCGGGGTATTCTATGCATGGTACTCCTGCGAGTTGGCAGTAGTGCATTAAGTCTTGTTTTGATTCTGCTGGGCAGTTTTTAGCAATTACGATTAGTTTTGCTCCGCCTGTGAGTGCTAGTTTTTTTGATTTTACGCTGCCGAGTATTGTTTTTCCTGTATCTACGGCCATACGAATTGATTTTGACAATTCCATTTTGTTAATTTTACACCTTTTGTAAACTATACTTTTTGTTTTTTTAGATTTTGAGAATTGCACTAGATTAGAAAATTTTTACTCTTGTTGAGTTAGGATTTTCTTTTAATGGTTCTCTACCCATAAACTTGGTTTATGAGTCAAACTCCCCATAGTTGTTGTTATAATTAGAGGGTTGAAATGTTGATTCTCGTTATATAAAGTGGGGAAAAAGAGGTTAAAAAACCTTTACTTTGCGAGTTCTGCGTCGATTGCTTGTGTGAATGCTTCTATTGGTTGTGCTCCGACTAGTGGTTTGCCGTTTATGAAGAAGGTTGGTGTTCCGATTCCTTGTGAGAAGTCTGCGAATTTGCCGCTTTGTGCAATTGCCATGAGTTGGCTGGCGTCTCTTTGTACTATTGAAGCTTTGCTTCCTGAGTCTAGGCATGAGTCGAAGGTTGCTCCGTTCATTCCTAGTTCGCGGGCGTATTGTTTGAGGTCAGCTACTGCGAGTGCGGTTCCGTCTGCTTGTCCTACTTCGAACATTTTGTCGTGCATTTCCCAGCCTTTGTTTTGGTCGATTGCGCATTCGTATGCTTCGGCTGCTTTTTGTGCTGCGACGTGGAAGTCTAGTGGGAAGTGTTTGTATACTAGTTTGACTTGGCTTCCGTATTTTTGCATTACTTGTTGTACGGTTGGGTGTGCTTTTTTGCAGAATGGGCATTGGAAGTCTGAGAATTCGTAGATTGTGACTTTGGCGTCTTTGCCTCCCCTTATTGGTTCTCCGTTGTATTCAATGGTTGCTCTTGGGTCTGCGGCTAGGCCTTGTCCTGATCCGGTTGGTATTTGCGCGTTTGCAGTTACTGTTCCGGTTTTGAGTGTTTCGACTAGGTTGGTTACTGGCATTCCTACGAAGAATAGCATGCTAGCTGAAAGTATTAGTGCAGAGATTAGTACTGCTATTTCTAGTGAGTAGTTTTTTAAAAAGTCAGTCATAGTTAAATTTACACCTTTAAATTTTTTTTAAGAATATAATTTTGTGTTTTTATTAGGAGAAATGGAAGTTTTACTATTTAATATAGTATGTACGATAAGTCCATTTTGGTGTTGTAGTGTTTTTAAAATTAGTAAAGGAAAAAAAAGGGAAGAAGGGAGTTTATCTTTTGAGCATGTTGACGTATCTTAGTAGGTTGAGTGGTACGTCTGTTTCTGAGATTGCTCCGGTTTCTAAGCGTGTTTTGAATTTGATTATTCCTCTTGTGCATGATGCGCAGAGTACTCCGCCGAATTTTCTTTCTGGGCGTCTTTCTGTTTTGCTTAGTTTTTTGAGTTCTACTCCTTTGCGTTTTGGTACTGCGTTTAACTTTTCTTCGCATAGGGCGCAGGTTGCTCTTGATGGTTTTCTTATTTTGTAGATTACTACAGGTTTTCCTGAAGGTGATCTTCGGTGTCTTGTGCGTACGCTAGTTGATCTGTGTTTTGGTGCTACCATTTAAATTTAAATCACTTTATTTTTTGAAATGTTTTTCTTAAAACATTAGTTAAACTATAAGTACATCCCATGAAAACGAGACTTATAGGTAAAAATAATGGGAAATTAATACTTATAAAACATACGTTATATGTATTAATCGAATATTTCGTAAGTGTTTATTATGAAGTTTAATGTTGGTTTTCGTAAAGGTAAGCATTTTAGTTTAAATGCGCAAGATCTTACACGACATGTGTTTGTTGTGGGTGGTACGGGTAGTGGTAAGACTGTCTTGTGTAAGAATTTAATTGAACAAGCGGTTATCAACAAACTTCCCGTTATTGCTTTTGACCCTAAGGGAGATATTTCTGGACTCGGAGTTGCAAGTAAGGATTTTGATTTTCGTCCGTTTATTTCGGATAAGGAAGCTGCCAAAACAAAAGGTCTTTACCTGCAAAAGGTTAAAGATAAGGAATTAGACGCAATTGACGCTGAGAGTTATCAAAAGAATTTACGAATTGAAGTTTATACTCCGGGTAATGCGCAGGGTAAAAAGCTTGCGCTTGGTCCTACGATTGCGCCTCCTGCTAAGTTTAAAGAGGTCTATAATCAGGATAAGGGAGTTTTGTCTTTACTTGTACAACCTGTTGCTGCAAGTTTACTTGAACTCATTGGGCATGATGATGAGAAAGAAGAAGCCTTTCTCTCAAATCTTATTCTGCATTGTTGGCTTAACAACGTTACAGTTGACCCCGAAGTCTTAATAGGCCTAGTACGAGAAGCGCCGTTTCAAAAAATCGGCGCATTGAGTTTAGATGAGTTTATTTCAATTAATGCTCGAAATAAACTAGCTGCCGATTTGAATCTTTTACTTTCTAGTCCAAAGATTGCTAAACTTTTAGAAGGAGATAAGCTTGATTTCTCGGAAAAGTTGCAACCGGGTCATGTGACTGTTATTGATTTGCGTTGGGCTGGTGAGAAGGAAAAGCATTACATAGTAGCAAAAGTTCTTTCGGAACTTTACGCGTATCTTTTATCCAAAGGTGGTTCACAACAGCTAAAATATCTTGTTTATTTTGATGAACTATTTGGATTCTTGCCTCCAGCGCCTAGTAATCCTTCGAGTAAGAAGATGCTTGAAACTCTAGTTAGACAAGGTAGAGCTTTTGGGCTGGGAATGATTCTTTCCACTCAAAATCCAGGTGATATTGATTACAAAGTTTTTGGTAATATTGGTACTAGGTTCATTGGTAAGTTGAAAACACAAAATGACTTGGAGAAAGTAGCGACTGCAACGAATTTATTTGCAAGTGAACTTGCAGAAAAAGTAAACCTACTCAAACAAGGAGAGTTCTTGCATAATCCATTAGATAGTGATAAGGTTGAAAATATTTCAGCTAAGTGGTTGTACTCATTACATAAAGGTCCTTTGACTGAAGAAGAAATTTCACTCGTAAATGGAAATAGTTGGCGCTTGTCGACTTCGATTGAAGCGATAATGCCTAGAGCGGTTGATATTGAAAAGACGAAGATGTCACAGTTGCTTCCGCAGGACGCG
>CAZERP010000007.1:25864-37142 GCA_964514805.1 Microcaldota archaeon | reverse complement strand
GTCTTATCATCCAAAGTCTGCACGCCAAGCTCCATACGCGTACAACCTAAACGAAGAAAATTCTCAACATCTGCTTTTCCACACCAATCAGGACGCGTCTCAAAAGTCACGCCAATAATACGATGCAAAGCACTCTCATTTTTTTTCTGTGCCTCTTCGAGGGTTGCACTAATCGTTTCATTGCAAGCATCAAAAATGCCCTTCATAAAATCTACTTGGTATTCCTTCGGAAAAGAGTTGAAAGTACCGCCCATAATGATAACTTCGCACTTCTGCGGGTCATGACCAATAGCCTTCAACTGATTCAAACGAGTAACTGTCTGCCTAAAAGAACTCCAATCATTCTGCTCTCCACGACGAGCAGCAGGTTCAAAACCAGTATAGCTCTTAGCACTAGTAACGCCCCCAGCGCAATAAATGCACTTACCCGGACAGCCCGCAGGCTTAGTCATAATCGCCAAGACGGCGACACCAGAAAGAAAACGAGTAGCACGAGTACGAAGTGCCTTAACTGCGGCTAAGTTACCTTGTTTTTTCAAAACTTCGATAAGCTCAGCATTATGAATAATATCACTAATCTTATACTTCTTACAAGCGACATTCTTCCACTTCTGCAACTGCTTCTTCGTAAAACTAGTAGTTGAGTTAATCTCTTCAGTAATTTCTTCAATTGCCTTACGACGCGTATCTTCCATACTAAACACTAAGCGTACACTTAGTAAATTAAAAAGGGAAATTGAAGTATAAAAAACCCGTTAAAGGTTTAGCACATTCGCAATAAAACCAAGCAAATAGTAAATATTCTGCTCTGCACTTGGAAACAGAGGAACACCTAATACCGTGGACTTATACTCCTGAACTAAAGAACTAGCTGTAATAAGACGAGCAGGACTAACCACTTCAATTTCTCCACTAGAAATACTTGTAGTCTTAAAATTAAATGGCAAATCCTTTTGAACATTACCTACAACTTCATAGTAAACAGTCTTTTCACTGTTATGTGGAATCAAAACTGTCTTAGTTACTTTCCAATCATAAGGCAAATCAGATGCGCTAATTTGAAAAGTATCCGTAGAACTGCCTTTATTCTTCACATTAAAAATATATACTGCAGGTTGACTAACACCAGTAGTTACAGTGGGATTTTGTAAAGTAACATCTAAAACATCCTTAGTTACACGAACGCGAAAGTTCACAACTTGTGGCGCAACACCTTCATATTCATCAGAAAGTTTAATCGAAAAACCATACTTGACATCGTTCTTAGCATCACTGCCAATAGTAACGAATACAGTGAGTGGATCTTCGTAATTCAAACTATCTTTAGTGCGCCAGCCAGATGGAAGCGTACTTTCAACTACGCTAGCTTTATCCCAAAGTGCATTAGATTCGCCTTTAAGATTTTGCTTAGCTTTCTCACCAGAATCTCTACTAAGCATAATAGCAAGAGTTTGACCTGGGCCAGCAAAACCTAAATCAATAACGCCTTCAGTTCCTTCAACTGTAGTTTTAATTGGCTCAACAATAGTAACTTTACTTGCAAAAACTAATGCAGAAAATAAAACTACTAATGAAAACACTGTGATAAATTTATTCATTAAAAAAATCGCCTTTTACAAAAATTATTTTCTCAATCTTACATTACTAGATACAAGTTTTTATAATGAACTCATGGCGGCTTCTAATTATATTTGCGGCAATTCACGATGAGCAAAATATTTTTGTCCGAAAAAAAACAACAAAAACAACTCCTGCTCTCGAGTAATAAGTCGAATTAAGCCTTAAATCGCCCAAAAACAAGCGAATTAGCCCCAAATATATACTAGCGGTAAGTTTATATATTATTAGTCGGTTAATATTATTCTCTACACGGCTTCTATAAAACAAAAGTGGTGTGTGAGAAGATTTGCGTCGTTCTGATTATTGTAAGGATTTGCCTCCTTGGGGTTTTGACCATATCTTTCTCGCACCACTGTCTCTCTAATATCTTTAGCTTAAAGCATAACTCTTTTTTTTTAACAATTATTAAACCTCTACATGGCCACCTCCTTTTTACTCTATAAACATCTCTCTTGATTTTTTTTCTACTCGTAAAAAGTCTCTAACCTTTTTTACAAGTTCTAAGGGCAAAATATATTAAAACACAACTAATATTTAAACATATCGGTCTATTATACCTCCGTTTGCCAAAAGAAGCTCTATTAAACCTCATTTCAACAAAAGAAGCTTGCGCTAACCGACTTAATTCTAAGCAATTTTAGTTTTTTCCAAAGCACGCACAGTGCAAAAAGGTCCACCAAACAAGCACAAAACGCTTTCTTTTTCCAAAAAAACGCTTCTTTAAAGCTTCATCCCTTTTTCTCACATACAAAGTCCATACTTAATAACTGGATTTGAATCATGTGAAAAAGTTCTAGTTGAACCTACAATCCAAGCTTGCGCTACTTGTGAATTGACAAAATTAGTACAATGTAACGATAAAGCTTGCATTACTAACTAAAATAATATTCAAAATAGTATTTAAAACAATAAGTACGAAACACTAATGTCCGTATGAAATTCCAAGAAACTTCTTCGCCGCGCCAATCGCACCGCAAGTAATTCCAAACAAAAGCATAATCGGCCAGTCCCCAAAGAAACTACCAATAATCATCCCAATAACAAAACCCAAAAAGAAATTCTCATGCTCCTTACCCATAAAAATCAACTCACTTAAAATATTCCGGCCAAATTTCAGATGCCACTCGTTTATCTCCTGTCTTATAATCTAAACCAAGTGCGTTACATGCTTTGATTAATTCATTTGGAGTAGCCGCTTCAATTTCAAGAAACGTAGGTAAGCCTTTCCAAGTGTCAACTTCAAAATGCCACTTACCTAACTCGTAATGCTGCCTAACTTTACTAAATTCTTTAAAAGTAAAACCAAGTTCCTTAAAAATGCGCAATGCCGTTTCAATATCATCTATTTTAGTTTCGTGCTCATCTCTAACATGCATAGTCTCATGTTTATTTGGTCCTTTAACGGTAAGATATGAAACGCCGTCAATTTCCCTTAACCGTAAAAATAATTTACTCGAATCATTAGAATCAACATCTATTTTCTTATGAAAAAACATGATGTTACGCATATTCGTGTCGAACTTCTTTTTGGCGCCTAATTTTTTCAACTTCGCTTCAATTACGGGTATGTCTACGTTTAGAAATTTAAGTTCAACTTCATCTGCCATATGTAATTCACTTGCTTTGAAGTTTAGTATTTCAATACTATTTTGTCTTCTAGGTCTGAAACAAGTTCAAGTGGAACATCAAACTTTTGATCAGTCGCAGTAGCGACAATCAAAGTGCCTTTGCGCCTATTAACGCCTAACGCGCGTCCAATAAGTCCACCAACTTCAGTGTAAACATTCTTACCTTGTAAATGAAGCTTAGCCATAAGACTCGACTTAAACTCACGCGCTAAGTACAACACAAGAAGCATTAGAATAATTACTAATAGTAACGTCGTAAAGAACGTCGCAAAAGACGCCAAACCAATAACCCAATCAGCCGCATTAGCAAACAGTAACCAAAGTAAAGTGACCGTAGCAAGATACGTAATATACTTAGGTAATTGATAACTCTTCTTCTCATTAAGCGATTCAACAACCTTACCAAATAAAACCAAAATCACTGCCGGTGCTAACAATAACAAAAGATCTTTCGCAAAACCAGCAGTCAACTTAGCAATATCCGTAATACCAAGCTGCTGCATCGCATTAACTTTAGAAATTCCAAGCCAAATAGACGCAGCTGCAAGTGGAATTGCTGCAAAATAAAAAATAGAACCAAGATTATTGAAAGACAATTCTAATTCAGAAACTACTCCTAAAATACGCTCTTCAAGACCAATTCCCTTAAGTAATAAATACGCGCCAAGTAGCCCAATAAATAATCTAAAACCAATAACCTCACTAAATGCATAAAACAATAGCGCAAGTCCAGGAATACCAAAAATAATCCTCGCATAATGCGGGTCCTTTAACTTCTCAAGCAAAATAAAGTAAGTCTTTTCTAACTCCTTAGATTGCTTAACAAAAACTCTCTTAATACTAATAACTTTCAAACGAGACTGAATCAAAGGAAGAACCGACTCATCACTTGCCCCATCACTAACAAGCACACAAGAATCTCCCTTATACTTAGAAGTAATAGTCTCAAGCTGCTTAACAATATTCTTATCTGCATTAAAACCAAGCTTCTTGTGCCCCGTAAGAGTAACAACTTCAGTATCATACTCATTCGAAAGCTCATCTGCCGTCTTAATCGCAGCAAAAATAGCATTAACGTCCGAATCTTCCGGATCTGCCAAAGCAAGCTTTTGCGCCGCATCTAAATTAGCAGCCTTACCAATAACCGGACCATGAACTTTAGCCTTTTCAAAAAGGTCATTGTCAACATCGACATTGATAATCAAAAGTTTACTTCGACTAGGCATTCTATTTACAACACTAATAGTAGTGTTTGCCAATATTTATTAGTGATCATATTCCTAAAACAACTAAGAAGCAACAGGAGAATCAACAAAAAATGTCAGATGATCACGGCCACGGTGGTGGCCACGACGACCACGGCCATGGCGGCGGACACGGCGCAGGACACGGAAACGGAAAACCAATCAACCGCCAAGTCGTAATATTCGTAACCATAATCGCAATAATCGCAGTCATACTCGCAGGAATACTATTCCTAAACCTACCCGTATCACTAGTAGTAGCAGCGCTAATCGTAATACTAGTAGGGTCATACTTCGCGCCACACCTAGAAGTATTCAAAGAATACGAAAGAGCAGTAGTATTTAGATTCGGAAAATTCTACAAAGTAGCCGGACCAGGATGGACACTAATTTGGCCACTATTCGAAACATTCACACTAATCGACATGAGAACAACAATCGTCGACTTGCCAAGACAACCAGTCATCGCAAAAGACGACATAGAACTAGAAGTCGACACAGCAGTCTACATCAAAATAACCGACCCCAAAAAAGTCGTACTAGAAGTAAAAGACTTCAAAACCGCAATCCGCGAAATACTCCGGTCACAAATCAGAAACGCCATATCTAAAATGGAAATGGAAGAAGTCTTAGAAAAAACCGAAGAAATCACAAACGAACTACAAATAGCACTAAAAAGCGTAGCACAAGGATGGGGAGTACAAGTAATCAAAGTAGAAGTACAAACAATCACCTTACCACCATCACTAGTACAAGCAATGCAAAAAAGAAAAGAAGCCTTGCAATACAAATCAAGAATAGAAATCGAAGCACAAGCAAGACAAGTAACACTAGACATCCTAGACAAAACAGCAAGCAAACTCTCAGACAAAACAATGGCAATCCTCTACGTAGAAGCCCTCAAGAAAATCAGCGAAGGCAAAAGCAACAAAATCATATTCCCACTAGAACTCACAAAATTCGCACAATTCCTATCCAACCACGTCAAAAAAGGTGACGGAATAGAACTAAGCAAAGACAACATGGACCAAATAACCAAAACACTAATCGAAACCTACTTAGCAGAACAAGTCAAAAAAACAAAACCAGACGACAAAAAATAAGAAGGGTAACCTAGTAACTACTACAGAAATGAAAATGAACGTAGTTGCCCTCAACCTAAAAACGTATACTGATAGCGCAGGAAAAAACGCGCTCAAACTCCTAGACGCCTGCGAAAAAAGCAAAACCGACGCAGAAATAATACTAATACCAAACCTACTCGACACAACCCTAATTGCAAGTACAGCTAAACGAACAAAAATCTACGCCCAATACTCAGATACTGTACCACAAGGCGCCCACACCGGACACATTCCAATGTCTTTACTCGTAGCCTGCGGCGTAAAAGGAATTCTAATTAACCACGCAGAGTGTAGATTACCATTTCTTGCAATCAAACAACGCGTACAACAAGCCGACGCATTAAAGCTTGAAACAATACTCTGCGCAAAAGACGATAGCGAAGCAGCTCAACTAGCAAAACTAAACCCTACTTATATAGCAGTCGAACCACCCGAACTAATCGGCACAGGAATCAGCGTCTCCACTGCGCAGCCAGAATTAATAGAAAAATCAGTCGCGGCTATTCGAAAAGTAAACAAAAACGTAAAAATACTAATGGGCGCAGGAATCTCCAACAACGAAGATTATAGAATTGCAATTAAACTAAAAAGCCAAGGCGTACTACTCGCAAGCGCATTCGTAAAAGCACCCAAACCAAAAGAATGGCTACAACAACTAACCAAATAAACTAAATAATTAATATTTAAAACCGGTATTTGATTAAAATTAATTGTATGACATTTGAAACGTATTATAAAAATGGCACTTTAAAAGAAATAGATAAGCCGATGCATGTCGCAATTTTTAATAAATTATTAAATTCATTTGATGGCAGTAGCTTACGAATTGGACTAGTGCGCAAAGCAAATAAAGTATGTAATCGTAACGACGCAGAAACACACGTGCAATTACTTGAAAAACTAGGCGTTATTCACCCTTCGAACGGGACAATGAATGCAGGGGATGCGCTAGTTACGTTGAATTTCATAAAAATTCACCCTGATCATTTAGATGACATTACAAAATTCGTTAAAAAGAATTCAAGTAATTAAGTTTTACCCGAGTGCGCCGCTTTCTATTAAAGCACCTATTGATAGTAAAATTATACTCCAAGCGGCAAGCTTAGCACAATCAAACAAAACAGAAAGCGTCTTACCACTCTTAACTTCACGAGTCAAAGCAAAACTAACAACTCCACCCGCAATAGCCGCAAGAAGATAAGCTAAAAGTTCAAAAGTACCATGAGGAAGTATTCCAAGAAAACCGGCAGAAATTCCAACTGCTAACCCGCCAGTTGCAATATACTGCTTCGCATTAGCTACAAGAAAAGTCGCAATAACACTAGCATTCCAAGTCAAAACCAAAACCGCGCCAGCTCCATAAATCACGGAAAAAAGAAGAATCAACGCCAAGACGCCAAAATTATGAAAGAAAATCTTCTCAAAAATCAAAACAGCAGGACTCGTCGCAACCGCATTACCCGTAAAACTCGCCTTAATCGCACTCAACTCATTAAGCTGAACCGAAAAAAGCTCACTACTTTTCTCTACCGGTAAAACTACATTCCAAACAGCAAAACCAATAAGCATACCCAAAAAGAAATTAACCATCACCAAAAGACCAGGCAAATGATTAGCAACACTACGCAACCCACTTGCAATATTACGCTCCGTATTATCCTCTTCAAACTCAAAAAGCTTCCAAACAAAAGGCACAGCAGGCAAACACACAAGAGTAATAGCAATAACACTCTTCTGAATACCAACATAATCCGCCGCAAACAAAGCAATACTAACAAAAATAAAAGAAAGAACAATCATCTTCCAAGGACTACTATAAACATCCCGCGGCTTAACAATAGACTCCAAAACCATAACAAAATACAAAAACAAGTACACAAACCCTTCATAAAAACACTTCCCTCTAAAAACACTAACAAGCGCATTTTTAAAGTTTCAAACAAACAATCTATTTCTAATCAAAAACACTAATATTTACCACAACCACAAAAGTGATCACAAAAACAATGAAAGTAATACCAGGAGAATTCCTATCCATAGAAGAAGAACTCGCAAGCGCAAACGGAACATTCACAGAAAACGGAAACGTCTACTCAACAGTAATCGGCACAAGAAAAGATGACAACGACAAAAGAACAGTAGCAGTCCAACCAGCAACCAACGTCAAACTAATATCCAAAGGAGACGAAATCACCGCAATAGTACAAGACATCTACGAACAAATCGCACTAATACAATTCACGCCAACAAATGGCAAACAAAGAATCGCATACGGAAACAGCTACGGCTACCTACGCATATCAGAACTCGCAGGAGGATACGTAGAACAATTCAGAGACCTAGTAAAAATCGGAGACATACTCAAAGCAAGAGTAGCCGAAGTAAAAGACATGGGAATCTACATCACAATCAAAGACAGCGACCTCGGAGTAATCAAAGCATACTGCTCACACTGCAGACACGAACTAACAATGCAACAAGCCTCACCATTCATGACCTGCCCAAAATGCAAAAACCGAGAAAGAAGAAAAACACCAGGATCACAAATGGACAGAGGAGACCGCAACGACAGACGAGACTCACCAAGACGCGAAGGCAACTTTAACCGCGACAGACCACGAGAAGGCAACTTCGAAAGACGAGACCGCAACGACAGACCAAGAAACGAACGCCCACACAACAACAGCGAACGCAAACCATTCAACAACAACCGCGCAAACTTCAGACCAAAAAACCAACAAGACAACTCAATCTAAACAGAAACATTTTCTTTCTCAAAATTCTTTTAACCTCCTTTTTCGAAGGGTATAAAAACTCGAACAAAGACAAAAAAATAAAACAACTAATTCTAAAAAAAACCAAAACAAAAAAAAGAGATGCGCCGCTTTAGCTCAGCCTGGAAGAGCGTTCGGCTGAAGACCGATGTGTCGCTGGTTCAAATCCGGCAAGCGGCATCCCAAACTTCTTCTCACAAACCACTACTCCAAACTCCTAACTGTTATTTTTTAAAAGCCCCACTGAATAACCATTACTAACAAACAAACACTTCCGTTATCGAGGCGAATTTATTACAAATGGCAAAAGTAACAAAACGAGCAGGACTACTAGCCGCACTCGCAGCAACAACCGCGCTACACACCACGCCTACTTACGCTAAAAAACCCGCAAGATCAAAACCCGCCGCAGAACAATCACAAGAACCAGACCTCTCATTCTACCAAACAACCGGCGGACTCAACCGACTAAAACGCCTAACCGACCTAGCCTACAACCGCGCATACGTATACAGCGGAAAAGAAGTACCCTACCCAGGCGAACTCGACACAAACGAAGCCACGGCGTGGGCACACCTAATCATCGCAGCCAAACTAGCAACACCACTAACCAACCCAAACCAAACACCACAAGAACTCACAAACAACATAAAAACAACACTAGAAAAACTCCACTCATACGGCCAAGGAGTACAAATAATGAACCCAACACTCGAAGCATTCAGACTCGCCATAGTAAAAAGAGCAGCACACCAAGCCGCAAACGGCAGACAACCACATATCAACGCAGCACAAGAAGCAATACAACGAACCGAATACGACATACTACAAAGAGCCTCAGAAAAACAAGCACCCATCCTCCAAAAAATGCTAAAAGAACAAGAAGCAATTCGAGAGTAAGTTTTTATTCCACTTTTCCTTACTACTTCATAACCATGCAACTCGACTCAATACTAAACATCACAATATTCATACTACTATTCATATTCCTCTACCTACTACTAACCCGCGTACTAATGAAAAGACAACCAAGCGAAGACGAATACAAACGCGAAGTCACAACCAACATAGAACAAACAAGAGAAACACAAGTACGCGAACTACTCACAGAAAACGAAATCTACACTCTAAAAATCAAAGAAGCAAAAGAAAAATACAAAAAGAAAAAACTAAAAGCCGACGCATACAAAGAAACAGTAAAAGATCTACAAGAAAGAATCCAAGAAAACGACACACGCATACGCGAACTACAAATCGAAAACGACGAACAAAAAAACTAAAAACACGCAAAACTACTTAAAAACCTCATTTAAAAAGGGGTTTAAATACTTAAACCGCCCAAAAAAATTAACAAAAAACAAACACAGAGAGTAAAATAAAAAAAGGCACCAAAAACCTCCAAATTAGAAAAATAGCGCTTTTTAGCACTCCGATTCTAATAAACCAGGAAATAACAAATACCAACAAAGCCTTTATATACCTTTACAGACTCTATAAATAGCACCTGAAAATCTTATTCTACGCTAATACACCCTCTTGGGAAAGTAAATGCGGCAGTAGTTAAAAAAAATAAAATTACAATCATCTAAAAGCCTTCACGGCTTTTTCGATGCTTATAACTTTGAAGAAACTAAAACCTTGAGAAGTAGCAGTATTCACGCTAAATTTTCAAACGGTTAAACACTTGGACCCGGTTACCCCTGACTATATGATGTGGGTGCTTTTAAACCAACCAAGCGAACAATCTTCAAAACAGGAAAGGAATTTGAAAAACCAACCATAGTAGAAAACAAAGCCACGTGCTTTGCGTTCGGGTAAGGCTCAAGTTCATCGTAGTTAAAAAAAGACGTTTTTGAAAAAAACGATCATGAAAACACAAACAAAAAAGTGTGAGTAAAAATTATAGATAGTAATCTAGTGCAAATTTTCAAAACAAAATAACTTTTCAATTTTGAAATCAAGTTTCTAAACAAAACTTTTTCAGGAAAGAAAAACTTATTTTTTGAAAATTTCCAAAGGAGATTAAAGAACCAATTCTCAGAGAAATCTGAGAATTCTATGTAAACGCCAAGAATATCCAAAGTTTTAAGTTTTTGGAACTAAATTGTTAGTTCTTGCGACTCGATACCCACGGAACTGTTAAAGGTTCCGTGGTCAACACCAGTTGATCCTGCTGGAGGGCACTGCTATCGGATTGCGACTAAGCCATGCAAGTTTAAAGAGACCTTATGGTTTCTTAGCGAACGGCTCAGTAACACGTAGTCAACCTACCCTAAAGATAGGCATAACCTCGGGAAACTGAGGTGAATTCCTAATAGCTCACCCATACTGGAATGTAGGGTGAGTCAAAAAGAGCATGAATTGGAATGAATTCTGCTTTAGGATGGGACTGCGGCTGATTAGGCTGTTGGTGGGGTAACGGCCCACCAAACCAATAATCAGTACGGGCTATGAGAGTAGGAGCCCGGAGATGGGAACTGAGACAAGGTCCCAAGCCCTACGGGGTGCAGCAGGCGCGAAACTTCCGCAATGCGCGAAAGCGTGACGGGGGCAGTCCGAGTGATTCTCTTAGGAGAGTCTTTTGCTTAGTTCGAATAACTAGGCGAATAAGTGGTGGGTAAATCCTGTGCCAGCCGCCGCGGTAATACAGGTAGCACGAGTGGTGTCCACGTATATTGAGTCTAAAGCGTCCGTAGCCGGATTGGCAAATCTTCTGTGAAATCCTACAGCTTAACTGAAGGACTTGCAGGGGAGACTACCAGTCTAGGAAGTGGAGGAGGTACTGGGTACTACAGGGGGAACGGTAAAATGTTGTAATCCTTGTAGGACCACCAGTGGCGAAAGCGCAGTACCAAGACACGTTCGACGGTGAGGGACGAAGGCTAGGG
>CAZERP010000007.1:0-25854 GCA_964514805.1 Microcaldota archaeon | reverse complement strand
CCCGAGTAGTCCTAGCAGTAAATGATGCAGACTAGGCATTGCAATGGCTTCGAGCTGTTGCAGGGCCGTAGGGAAGCTGATTAGTTTACCACTTGGGGAGTACGGTCGCAAGACTAAAACTTAAAGGAATTGGCGGGGGAGCACCACAAGGGGTGGATGCTGCGGTTCAATTGGACTCAACGCCGGGAAACTCACCAGGAAAGACAGCAGGATGATGCTCAAGCTAAAGACTTTAGCGGACAAGCTGAGAAGTGTTGCATGGCCAGCGTCAGCTCGTGCCGTGAGGTGTCAGGTTAAGTCCTGAAACGAGCGAGATCTTCGTCTACTGTTGCTAATGTGCAAGTAATTGTACATGCACTCTGTAGAGACTGCCTACGTTAAGTTGGAGGAAGGAGAAGGCGACGCTAGGTCAGTATGGCCTGAATTTCCTGGGCCACACGTGGCATACAAAGGTAGAGACAATGAGTTCCGACGCCGAAAGGCGAAGGCAATCCCCAAAACTCTATCGAAGTCCGGATTGAGGGCTGAAACTCGCCCTCATGAAGCTGGAATCCCTAGTAATCGCGTGTCATCATCGCGCGGTGAATATGTCCCCGCTCCTTGCACACACCGCCCGTCAAGCCACCCAAGTTTGCTTTTAGTGAGGCCAAGTCTTCGGATTTGTTCGAGCTAGATGTAGATGAGGAGGGTTAAGTCGTAACAAGGTAACCGTAGGGGAACCTGCGGTTAGATCACCTCCAAACAGCCGACTCTCAATGCAAAACGCAAGTTTTGTGTTGGGGTGTCTCTTGAATCTCTGTGAGATTTCAAGGAAGATTAAGAACTAATTTTTCGGCTCCGAACTAAATTTTGGAATTGATCAAATCTTGGCAATCGACTAGCGAACTCCATTGTGAAATTTTTAAAAATAAGCATTTCTTCTTTAGTTATGTTTAGAAACTTTTCAAAAGAATTGAAAAATAAAAGTTAAAGAAATTTGCACACTAGAATACACAACTATAATTACAAAAAAGTTTTTTCAAAAACAAGACGATAAAACCACATTAAAACGTGCTGGGCTCGTGGCGCAGTGGTAGCGCGCACGCTTTGCAAGCGTGAGGCCGCGGGTTCAAATCGACCCTTTTTTTCTTTCTATAAAGAAAAAAGCCTCGACGGAAAAAAGAAACCTCGCTCGGCAAGCCGAGCTCCAGAATTTTATAATTTTTATTTTTTCTTTTCGCGAGACTTTTGTAAAAAAAGGTTCGTGAAAATCCCGTCGAGTCCATTCACATTCATAAAAAACAAATCGTTGTCTTTTTTTAACTACAAATTTTTTTCACTTTAAAATTAAAAAAAAGTGTTTTCACATTAGCTGCAATACGCTGATTGAAAGCAATACAAAAATGTTTTCTGAGTAAAAGACAAAAACGCACCATATTGACTGTGCTACTCTCCCGAAACTTCTAGACGGGTTTTAGAAAATAAGAAAAAGCAGATTAAATCTCAGTTATATCACGAAGAGTGATAGAGTGGGTTTTACGTGAAGCTAGAAAAACTAAGTACAAGAGTTAAAAATGGTCAAACGGAATTTAAAAACTAATAAAACTTTTTAAGTATCCAAACAAGAGTCTTTTTTTCGTTTTCGAAAAAAAAACTTAGAAGAAAAAAGTTGGGTTTTAAAGTATTTTAAAACTAAATTCTGCCAAAAAATAGCTGCATAAACAGATATTTTAAGAAATATCAAACAAGCTAGTTAAAGAAAATTTTACTTGCTATAAAAGCCATGCAGTGGATGGTTAGGCTTGAGTATAACGACGAAGGACGCGGCAAGCTGCGAAAAACCTAGGGTAGCCGCATGCAGGCATTGAACCTAGGGTCTCCGAATTACTCCGAAAGGATTGAAGACCACCTGAATTGAAATATCTCAGTAGGGTGAGGAAAAGAAACTAAATCAAGGATTACAATAGTAGGGCGACCGAAATTGTAATAGGGCAAACCGAATGTCCCAGGTAACTGGGCTACAGATGTGGTGTTTGTTGGACTTCCTTTTAATACCTATGATTATACGCTGAAGTGATCTGGAAAGATCTGCCAAAGACGGTGAAAGCCCGGTAAGCAATATTAGTAGGATGTGGAATGTTCCAGAGTAGTGCTCTCTAGTTGGGGAGTATGAAGCCTCCAGTATTAACTGGAAACCCTAAATATAACTCAAGACCGATAGCGCATCAAGTACCGAGAGGGAACACTGAAAAGCACCCGGAAACGGGGGTTAAAAGTGCCTGAAATTGCATGGCGACAATCAGATTCAGCATGAAAGGACCTCGCAAGAGGACCGATGTTGGATCGTACTTCTCGAAGCAAGAACCAAGGAGTTTATGTGAGTGGCGAGCAATACGCATAGGGAAACCAAAACCGCGCAGTGTTAAACGAGGCGGGCAGTCTTAACCGGCTGTAAGTCACTCATATAAGACCCGAAGCCAACGTGATCTAGACGCGAATAAGGCGAAGCCGCCCTACAGGGTGGTGGAGGCCTGCAACCGATTCTGGTATATCCGATCGGGTGATTCGCGCCTCGGGATGAAAGTTCATTCGAACTTGGCATTAGCGGGTTCCTTCCGAAGTGTCTCCCAGGACAGCCTCACTGGAGGTAAATTATTAGGTAGAGATACTGATTAGAAAGAATGGGGAGTAAAATCCTCACTTTCTCGTCAAACTCCGAAGCTAATAATACCGTAGAAGGTGGGAGTTGGGGGTGCGAGGTAAGCGCGTACTCCTGAAGGGGAACGACCCCTACTGAGGTTAAGGTCCCAAAGACTTAGCTAAGTGTAAACTAAAGATGTCGCAGTTCTCAGACAGTGGAGAGGTAGGCCCAGAAGCAGCCATCCTTTAAACAACGCGTAACAGCGGATCCATCAAGAATCGTGGCATCGTAAACTATCGGGACTAAGCTAAGCACCGATACCCCAGAACCGCAATTGTATTGCGGATTTGGTAGGAAGGCGAACTGTTTGAGTAGAAGCAGGTTTGTGAAGACCTGTAGATCGAATAGTTATGAAGATCTTGGTACTAGTAGCAGCTATTCCTGATGAGAATTCAGGACGTCGGAAGGGCAAGGGTTCCACGGCAACGCTAATCGGCCGTGGGTTAGTCGATCCTAACACTAAACGTAACTCGTGATTGTGGAAAGGGAAAAGCGTTAATATTCGTTTACCTTACAAACGCACGTGGCGACACAAGCTTACATTTAACGCTTGTGGCTAGGCACACTACACCTCTTTGTGTAGTTAACAAGGATAGGCCAGGGAAGATTCATTATGAAGAGCACCTGGGCAAACTTGGAAAATGTGCTAAAGCCATGAGTCCATGAAAAAAGTGTAAGAAGCGCTTTGTAAGATCGTACCAAGAACCAGTACAGGTGCCCCTAGCAAAGAAAGCTAAGACGTGGCAGGAGAACCAAAGCAAGGGAACTCGGCAAAATAGCCCCGTAACTTCGGAAGAAGGGGTGCCTACGTTTCTGTTTAGATTACATCAAGATGGATTCGTAGGTGGCACTAACAAGGGGAGGTCGACTGTTTATCAAAAACACAGCTCACCGCAAGATGGAAACGTTTAGTACGGTGGGTGACGCCTGCTCACTGGCGGTATCTGAAGTAGGGTTTCAACTCTACGAAGGACCGTTAAAGAGCGGGACTAACTCTGAGTCTCTTAAGGTAGCGTAATACCTCGCCGCTTAATTGGCGGCTCGCATGAATGGCGTAACGAGCCTCCCACTGTCCCTGCTTTGGACCTGGCGAACCCGCTACCCGGTGAACATGCCGGGAACTTCTAAGGGGAAACGAAGACCCCGTGGAGCTTAACTATATTCTGTTGTTGACGCGCGGTTGGAGCTGCAAAGCGTAATCAGGAGCTGTCAAGCCACTTCTTCCGGGAAGTGGATAGGCGAAATTGTGACACTGATCTGTTTTGACTACGCGTCTTACCAATCTTTACTGACTGGAACAGCTGCAGATGGATAGTTTGGCTGGGGCGGTACGCCTTCGAAAAATTAACAAAGGCGCCTAATGGTCAACTCAAGTGGGTTAGAAGTCCACTGTAGAGGGTTAAATACAAATGTTGGCCTGACTGTGTTCTTAATAAAATGGAACGCAGACACGAAAGTGGGGATTAACGAACAAAGGTATCTCCTTTAATGGGAGTCCTTTCTGTCAGACAAGCTACCCCGGGGGTAACAGGCTCGTCGCGCACTAGAGTTCATATCGACTGCGCGGTTTGGTACATCGCTATCGGCTCGACTTATCCTGGTGGTGCAGGAGCCACCAAGGGTTGGGTTGTTCATCCATTAAAAAGTCACGTTAGTTGGGTTCAGAACGTCGCGAGACAGTTCGGTGGCATCTCTTAGAAGTGCACATTGATCTGAGGGTAGGGTTTCCTAAGTACGAGAGGAACGGGAAATCGGCGCCGCTAGTTAAGCTGTTGTCAAAAAGATTCAAACGGCATGCAGCATAGCCACGCGCTAGTTGGATAAGTCCTGAAAGCATCTAAGGACGAAACCATTCCCAAAACGAGATCAATTGAGTCGCCCGTAGCAGACGGGATTGATAGGACTGAAGTGTAAGGCACAAGCCGCAAGGCGAGTGTTTCAGCTAACAGTTACTAAAGACTCTACACTCACAAAATTTTCAGCCATCGCACAATTTGATTTAATGAAAGTTGTTGCACTGTGATTTATATCGGAATTTTGTGAGTAAGTAAAAAGTTCGCCTAGCTCAAATCATTTATTTTCTTGTAGATTTTGTTTACAAGGAGCTATTTTTTGGAATAGGAATTTAAAAGTAATTAACTTTACTTGCACTTTTTTTCACCCAAGTTTAATAACGTAAACGACTAAAAGCCTCTAGTTTGGATAAACTGGAATGCATTTTATTGGTCTTTACTTCCGTTTGATTTTTTTAACTTTTTAGTTTTTCTAGCTCGTAAAAAAGCCCGCTTATTGAGTTTAGAATTCGCTTTTTTTTAGTTTTTTTTTGATGTAAGGCCTCTTACTTTTGTTTTGAAAGTAGAGGCTTTTTTTATGCCTTTTTGTTTACGTTTTTCGTAGAAAAAATACGATTTAAAAACCTTTTTTCCTCATATTTCTTATAAAATCGTATTCTTTTGTGGTTATTTTTTTTATGATTAGAATTGCTTTAATTGGATCTACTGGCAAAATGGGCGCGGCAGTAAAACAAGTCGCCCAAACTGAGTTGCCGGATAAAATAGAAATTACTTGCGAAGTTAGTCTTGAAAAACCAGTTTTAAATTTAAAAAATATAGATTGCGTCATAAGTTTTGCATCACCCACTGCTGACTTGCAATATATTTGCGAGGCGTTAAGTGCAAAAGTACCGTGTGTAGTTGGCACTACTGGATTTACTAGTGAACAAATAGCATTATTTGAACGGGAAGTTCAAAAAAACCAAACAAGTATAGTGTTGTCGTCAAACTTTTCTCCGCTCGTAAATACACAAGTCTACCTTGCGGGCATTGCTGCTAAATTACTAACTCCATTAGGTTATGAGATAGGTATAGTAGATGAACACCACTCTCAAAAAAAAGACGCGCCAAGTGGCACAACACGTATGCTCGCCCAAGAAATTAAGCTAAATTCAAATTATACTCGTGAAAATTACTGGCTGGACGAAAAAAGAGACAAACAAAAACACGAACTCGACGTAGGGGTAATGCGAATCGGCGGAACGCCCGGAATACACGAAGTACGTATCTCAGGCAAACACGGTAGAATGCAAATCGAAACTTGTATGTTCGATAGACTAGAATTCGCACGAGGCGCCTTGCAATCAGTTCTATTTCTGTATTCGCTACGCGAAGAAAAAACAAGGAAAATATACAATTTTAGAGAGGTAATGGGAATATGATAAACTTACGTGGCTGTTTTACAGCATTAGTAACGCCCTTCGATGGAAACGGATTATCGCCAAACATTAGTCAAGAAGCATTCGTAGACTTATTACTTTGGCAAAAAGAAGCAGGTATGACTGGCGTTGTGCCTTGTGGCACCACGGGAGAAAGCCCAACACTCTCAACTGACGAATACGAATGGCTATACTCACAAAGCGTAGAAGCATTCGGCAGCCAGGTACTAGCCGGCGCTGGTTCAAACTACACACAAAAGGCAATCGAACTAGCACAACTAGCAGAAGCCTGCGGCGCAGGAGGCGTATTATCCGTTTGCCCTTATTACAATAAACCAAATCAAGAAGGAATATTTCGGCATTATGCAGAAATAGCCGAATCAATAGAAATACCAATAGTACTATACAACGTACCCGGGCGCACAGGTGGAAAAATAGAACCACTCACTGCATTAAAACTAGCTGAACAATTTTCAAACATAGTAGGAATAAAAGAAGCAAGCGGAACTGAAAAAAACTGGGAAGTAATAAACGAAAATAAACCCAAAGAGTTTCACCTAATATCCGGAAACGATGACAACACACTCCAAATGATGCAACACTACAACGCATCCGGAGTAATAAGTGTAGCTTCAAACATCGCGCCAAAAACAATGCAACACTTCACACAACTAGGAATTGATAAAAAATGGAGTGAAATGGAAAAACTAAATACGCAACTAAGTCCGCTATTTAGAGACTTATTTATAGACACTAACCCAATCATGCCAAAAACCGCTTTAAATCTACTTGGTAAAAACGCTGGCGGATTTAGACTACCACTGTGCGAAACAAATCAAAAAAACACGCTACAAATACAAAAAACACTAAAAGAGTTGACAAAAACATGGATGGAATAGACGCAAAAATAATTTCAATTTTACGAGAAAACTCACGCGCAAACTTCGTAGATATAGCCAAAAAACTAAACGTAACCGAAGGAACCATACGCAACAGAGTAGCAAAACTAACTGCCGAAAAAACAATAACTCGCTTCACAATAGAAACAAGCTCAAACGGCGCCAGCGCATTCGTACAAATACAAACCGACGCCAAAAGCGACACTTTCAAAACATGCGAACTAATTTCAAAAATCCAAGGCGTAGAAAGAATATGGGAACTAGCTGGAGAATATGACGCGATGTGCAAAATAAACGCGTCTGACCTAGACCACCTAAACTCAATAGTAGAAAACCTACGCAAAACCAAAGGAGTAACTCTAACCAAAACCCTAGCCGTACTCAAAAACCATTAAAACCAATTTTTTTATTTTTTCATTTGAGGTGTTTTACTCATACTTATGATTAGTGTTATGAAATTTGGAGGAGGAATCCTAAAAGACGCAAGCGCAATGCAAATGTGCGCAGAAATAGTACGCGAAAGACGAGAAAAAAAACAAGAAATACTAGCCGTAGTCTCCGCGCTAAACGGCGTAACTGACGCGATCCTTACTGCGTGTAATCAAGCAGCCACTAACGAAGAATCAATTCAAAATTTCATTTCAAATCTAAAAGAAAAACACCACGCGGCGCTAAATGGAGTTAAAAGTGAGAAAATAAAACAAGAAACAATCAAAACCATTGACGCTAAATGCGCAAAACTAGAACGAATACTCTACGGCGTAGCCTACACACAAGACGCGTCTTTAAAACTAACTGACAATGCAGTATCTTACGGAGAAAGACTCTCAGCTGTAATTTTTAACGCGTACATACAAGACACAAAAACAAACTCAACTGCTATTGACGCCGACGACGTAATCGTTACGAATAGCAACTTTCAAAACGCACATCCTTTAATGAAAGAAACTAAAACAAATTTCGAAAAGAAAATCAAACCACTACTCAAAACACAAGCAATTGTATTCACTGGCTTTTTCGGAGCAACTCAAAAAGGAGAAGTAGCAACACTTGGAAGAGGGGGAAGCGATTACACTGCCGGCCTTGCTGCAGGCTGCCTTTGCGCAGACGTCGTTGAAATTTGGAAAGACGTATCAGGTTTTCTAACAACAGACCCAAGAGTAGTAAAAGAAGCAAAACTAATTACAGAACTAACCTATGAAGAAGCGCAAGAACTCGGATACTTCGGTTCAAAAATACTCCATCCAAGAACAATAGAACCACTAGTCGAACAAGAAATTCCGATTGAAATAAGATCAATCTATACTCCAAAAATTGCAGGTACTGTCATATCAAACAAAGCGCCAAACACAGTCAAAGCAATCGCTACAAAAAAAGCCACTTCAATTATAACAGTAGAAGGAGGAGAAGTAGATGCGCCGGGATTTGCTGCATTAGTTTTTGGTAAAATGAATGAAGCAAAAATTCCTGTGGATGTAATCGCAACTGCGCAAGTTGCAATATCATTTACAATAGATGCGAAACATGAAAAAAACGCGTTGCAAATATTGTCTCAAATCGGCGCAGTAAAAACATATGCTCGATCAAACATGGCGCTACTTGCAATAGTCGGCACAGGGCTTAAACATAACATGCAACTATGCTCACAAATACTACAAATGCTTAGCGACTCCAAAATCCCAGTCGAACTCATTTCAATGGGCGGCAGAGAAATCTCACTCTCACTTTTAATCCCAGAAGAAAAACTAAACCAAGCAACTACACAAACACACAAACTCTTAATCGGTGAATAATAATATGACTAAAAAACTCAATGTAGCAATTCTAGGCGCAACAGGCGCAGTAGGACAAAGATTCATACAACTCCTAGCAAACCACCCATGGTTTCAAATAACTGCACTAGCTGCAAGCGATCGCAACGCAGGCAAAAAATACAACGAAGCTACAAACTGGGTACTACGGGATGGTCAAATGCCCGAATATGTAAAAAACATGACACTAACAAACTGCGACGTGGCAGAAGTTACAAAAAATGGAAAAATAGACATTGCATTCTCATGCCTACCCGGAGACCTTGCACAAACCGTCGAACCAGAATTTGCCAAAGCAGGAATCGGCGTATTCAGCAAAGCATCCGCCTACCGAATGCACGAAGACGTACCTCTAATGATCCCAGAAGTAAACGAAGACCAACTAGCAATCATTGAAACCCAACGCAAAAAACACGGCTGGAAAGGATTCATCGCAACCGATCCAAACTGCTCAACAACACAACTCGCAATAGCACTCGCCCCCTTGCGCGAACTAGGACTTTCGCAAGTGCATGTAGTAACAATGCAAGCTTTGTCTGGTGCCGGGTACCCAGGAGTTGCATCTTTAGATATTATTGATAATGTAATTCCATTCATCTCCGGAGAAGAAGAAAAAATAGAAAAAGAAACAGAAAAAATCCTAGGCAAAACCATAAACGGCCGCGTAGAATATAGTAATGTGAAAGTCAGCGCTTCATGTCACAGAGTCTTCGCAAGCGAAGGACACATGGAATCAGTATCAGTAAAACTACGCGACGGCGTAACAGAAAAAGACATCCTTGATGCGTGGAGTCGTTTCAGCAGCGAAGCTGCCACGAAGAAAATGAAACTACCGTCTGCCGTTGATCCGATTAAATACGTTGAAGGTAATGCACGTCCGCAACACCGCTACGACGTAAACACGGGTAATGGTATGACTGTAACTCTTGGTCGTTTACGTAAAGATTCACTATTCTCGTATAAATTCACCTGCCTAGGACACAATACAATAAGAGGCGCAGCCGGCGAATCAATCCTACAAGCAGAAATGTTCAAAGCCAAAGGAATAATATGAAAAAAAGAAAACTTTTCATTTCATTTCTATTCTTTTTTTTAAAAACACAGGAGTAATTAAGTTTTCTTCAGATAACAAACGCGATTTAGGAAACAATCTATTACTTCCCATCATTCCATTCAATAATCTCTTCAAATTTACGTCCATTGCGTTATCACCCAACAATAAAACGCAACAACATTCCTCTTAATACCAAAACGACGAAAAATCTAACAAACAGAAAATTTACTTGATGCCTAGTTCTATATCTCCAAAGTGTTCTTCTTGGTGAATTGAAAGCTTCATTTCTTGAGCTAAATGGAGTACGGGTAGTAGTGTTGAAACCATATGCTCACTTTTATTCTTTTCAAGCTCACTAGGGTCCAATAACTGAGAGAAATGCAGTTTACCATCATCATTGCGAATAGTAAGCGCCAAGTTATAGATTCGTTTAATTCTCTCGCCCATGTCCTCTTTAGCTACGTGAAGCTCAATTTGCTTAGGTGCAGCTGCAACTAACGTAGTCTGCGTTCCGCGACTAGTCGCGTTAAGAACTTCTTCAACTGCAGTGATAAGTTCAGTAAGTGTAATTGGTCTAGTCCTTGGTTTATTCTGACGAACAACTAAAACAGGTATTTCTTCATCAATCTTAGTAACTACATATTCTTCAATAGGTTCTTCAAAAACATCAAATTGTTTTTCTTCTAAACTAAGCGCGTCACTCTTAAATCTAAGTAAAAGCGCACTTGCAAGAATAACATTAGCAGGCAAACGCAAATCCATTGACTTGTATTCCTTAACCTTTTGAATATACTTATCTGCAATTATTGAAACATTAATATTCCACGGGTCAATTTTATTCCCATTAACAACTTCCATGAGAAAGTCACGCCACGTAGCTTGACTAACAAGTTTTTCAATATCTTCATTTTCAAAATTAAAATCATTCAAAGTAGCCTGACCACTAGTTGTGTCACTTTCAAAACCATCATCTTCAGCCGGCATAGTAACTACTACGAAGTTATACTTTTTAACACTATTTTTTTAAAAAAATAAGGCTTTAAATCCTAGTTCAACGTATGTACTAACTAGACGAATTAATCTATGAAACGTGTTCCAACCGGAGTTCCAGGCCTAGACGACCTAATAGAAGGCGGCTTTCCAGAAAGCTCAACAATACTACTAAGCGGAGGCCCCGGTACGGGAAAAAGTATATTCTCGATGGAATACCTATACAAAGGCGCCAAAGAACACGGTGAACCAGGAGTATACGTCACACTCGAAGAAGGCCCACACAATTTATGGTGGAACATGCAACGCTTCAAATGGGATTTACTATCACTCGAACGCCAAAACTTACTAAAAATTTACAAATTCGAACCTAGCGAAGACATGGCAACCGACCTAGATAACCAAATCAAACGCATAGTGGATAAAGCTAAAGAAATGGGCGCCAAACGCCTCGTAATAGACTCAATAACTTCCTTTTCATTCTGGCTAAACGACCCAGGCAAAATACGTCTCGCAATGTATATCTTGCTCGAAGAATTACGAAAAATCAACTGTACTACTATACTCACTTGTGAAACCGAAGGTAAAAAGAATCAACTTTCGCGTTTTGGAGTTGAAGAATTCCTATGCGACGGCGTAATAGTACTTCACATTATGCCTCCGCATCACTTCATTTATGTACGCAAAATGCGCGGGACAGACCACAATGCCAACGTACACCCTTGCCAAATAAACGACACGGGCTTTGTAGTAAACGGTAAAGAAGAAATCCTCTGGGAAGCACTCAAAGACTAAAAAAAAGAAAATTTATTTGTGCTCTTCAATAAAGAAATGTTTGCCTCTAGTTTCTCGTGCAACTGCAAGCATCCCGGCTTTATGTGCGCCACTTAAATTAACGCCAATAACTGATATTACAATGCCCTTACGTTTAGCTGCGCGAATAACTGATGCGTAATTATGCTCAGGCAAACTGCTACTGTCTTTAGTAGTAACTACTGTAATAGACTCTCCACGTTTAGCTTTTTCAATCAACTCATGCAGTGCTGTTAATGTAGGCGCGCTTTGTCCAGTAGGGGTGTGTTCGCTTAACTTTTCACTTGTAATTGACTCTCGAGAAAAAACATGTACTTCTGCGTTTGGTTCAAAGGGATGCTCTTGTACTTGATTCCATGCGCTATTATTTCCAATGTTTATGCTCATATTATTAGATGATTCTATCAAGTAATGTCTTGCTTTAAGTTGTTTTAACCCTGCAGAAATAGGACTAGATTGGAACAATAACGCGACTCTGTCTCCGGAGTTTAACCTTGCACTAGTCATTCCAGGTGTGGCTAAACTTTCTCCAGTTTCAACTGTATAGAATTTTTTATTTTTATTCTCGCGCATTGACTTTAAATGGGTGATTATACTTTCTGCGCGGTTACGTGCAATAACTTCATTATTGCCGGCTTCTCCGCGATAATCTGATTGACCTTGTACTACGAAAAAATTACCTTTGCTTTCACTTGCAAACGCGCGAATATCTTTAACGTCATTAGGATAAAGAGTCCAATCTCTAGTAGAAAACTTTGTAACTAATGCACCTAAATTCTCATCGAACTCATTTTGTTCTCCTTTAATCGTAGGACTAGTTTTAAAACGTCTACTCGTGCCACTTATTTTTTTAGGTGCTACATTTAGTGTTTTTACTATGCTTTTAACTTCGGGCGACGAGCTAGTTGGAATACTTTGAATTGCAGCGGGAGTTTCTTTTGGTTCGTTAACTTCACAACTTTGCAGCGCTAAACCTAATGCAAGTGCAGTCGCTATTCTACGAGGAATTTTTTTCATTTGTACTTATTACTACTTATTCTTTTTTTAAACATCTGGGCGGGTGCACAAAGCTTAAACTACTAAAAAACTCCTTACTTAATAACGAGTAATCAACTCGAAAGTGAGTGACGAATGTTTGATTCAATTCAAGACGCAATTAAAGACTTCAAAAAAGGAAGGCCCGTAATAGTAGTAGATAGCGAAGATAGAGAAAACGAAGGCGACTTAATCTTACCTGCCCAACTAGCTACGAACAGATGGGTTAATTTTGTTGTAAAAAACTCAAGCGGAGTAATCTGCGCGGCAATATCCCCCGAAATAGCAAACAAACTACAAATAAAACGCCTAGAATCAAACCAACTCGACCCCAACTCAACTCCATTTGCAACACCAATAGACCACATCACAAATTCAACCGGCGCGTCAATCAAAGACAGAGTAAAAACACTCAAATCACTAGTACACATTAAATCTAAACCCAAAGATTTCAGATCACCCGGACACTTAAGTACACTAATCGCAGACTCACACGGAATCCTAAAACGAGCAGGCCACACCGAAGCAGCAATAGAACTATGCAAACTATCCAAATTACCCCAAGCCGCGCTTCTAAGCGAAGTAATGAAAACCAACGGAGAAATGGCTCGTTTACCTGATTTGCGTTCATTCGCGAAACGACACAAGTTAAAAATTATTTCAATTGAACAGTTAATACAATTAAGAAAAAACGAAAAACTAGTAACTAAAATAGCAACTGCTAACCTACCAACCGAATTTGGAACATTCACAATACGTGTGTACAAAGATCACTCCAATCAACTAGAACACGTCGCGCTAGTCAAAGGCAAACTCGATGGAACGCCATTAGTGCGCGTACACAGTTCATGTATTACAGGAGATATATTCTCATCTTTGCGCTGCGATTGCGGCCCACAACTCCACGCTGCGCTTAAAGCAATAGAAAAAGAAGGAAACGGAGTCCTACTATACCTAAACCAAGAAGGAAGAGGAATTGGCCTATCAAACAAAATCCGCGCATATGCCTTGCAAGAAAAAGGACTCGACACAGTACAAGCAAACCTCGCACTCGGCTTCAAACCCGACCTTAGAGATTATGGCGTCGGCGCCCAAATACTAAAAGACCTAGGTGTCACCAAAATGAACTTACTAACAAACAACCCGCGTAAAATCGTTGGCATAAACGGCCACGGATTAAAAATAATAAGAAGAATCCCCATAAAAATTACGGCAAACAAATACAACAAAAAATACATACTAACAAAAGAAAACAAAATGGGCCACTTAAGGTGAAAATATAAAAAATATGTTAACCGCAAACGTTTCAATAATCGAAATAATCGCCGCAGTAATACTAAACTGCATAATCGGCTACGCATGGTACTCTCCAATGCTATTTGGAAACACATGGGCAAAACTTGCAGGAGTAAAAATGCCCGGCAAAAACGCTACAAAAGAAGAAAAAACAAAAGGCATGAAATCAATGCTAGGAATGCTAGTAGCATCCGCAATAACCGTCTACGTACTAGTACACGTAATGTCATTTGCACAAGTAGCAAACCCAATCGACGCTATATTAACTGCGTTTTGGATGTGGCTCGGATTCCAAGCAGTATTACAACTAAATACAGTACTCTTCGAACAAAAACCATGCAAACTCTTTCTAATTAACACGGCCTACCAACTAGTAAGCCTAGTAACAATGGCGCTAGTAATCTACTACGTGTAATTTTTCTCTCTTTTCTTTTCTTTTTGTTTTTCGTAACAACTACTGCTATTTTTATTACTAATACGCTCCAAAATTTAACGATTACAAATGTCTGAAACTAAAACTCCTAGAGTAATGTCCACTCAACACCCTGATAATGTACAAGTTCCTTTTTTTGCAAATAAAGAAATACTAGCCGGCGAAGATGAAGTAAAAGAAGCCTACTTTGCATTCTCACAACTTGGAATAAACGAGCAAATGTGGGACGGAGAAGGAAAAGAAGTAGATGGCAGAGTAATAGAAAAACTCATCTCTCACTACACTGACTTTTTTAAAGAAAATCAACTAGGAAAAGACCTACGTGTAACGTACCGCGTACCAAATCCAACCGTAGAAAAAGAACAAGGCAAAATACTACTAGAAACACTCCAATCCATCCCCCGCGCATACGACGTAGCAAAACTACTACACGACCAAGCGCCCATCTTTGAAGTAATACTACCAATGACTACTTCAGTAGAAGAAATAGACCTAATTGCAAACTACTACGAGAAAATAATAATCGGCCAAAAAAACACAGTAATCGCACGCGGAAAAACAATCAAAGACTGGGTAGGTGATTTCCAACCTGAAAAAATAAACGTAATACCACTCTTCGAAACAGATGACGCGCTCCTGAACTCTGCAACTATAGTCGCGGACTACTTAGCAGATAAACGCGTAGAAAGCCAAAGAGTATTCCTCGCACGAAGCGACCCAGCTCTAAACTACGGAAGTCTAGCAGCAGTTTTACTAAACAAAATTGCACTCATGAAACTAGATGACTTACAAGAAAAAACCAGCATCGAAATACTACCCATAATCGGAGTAGGCGGCTTACCATTCAGAGGAAACTTCAACCCAGGCAACGTTGCAAACTGTTTAGCTGGATACCCAAGCGTACAAACATTCACTGCCCAATCTTCATTCAAATACGACAACCCCTTCAAAGAAGTCACCCGCGCAGTCGACTCAATAAACTCAACTAAAAGAGGCAAAGCAATAAGAGTAGATGAAAAACGCGCTTTACAAGTAATAGAAAAAGTCAAAACAGAATACCAAAAACAACTCACCGCCTTAGTGCCAATTATTAACAAAATCGCTTCCAAACTACCAGAACGCAGAGCCCGTAAACTACACACTGGGCTTTTTGGCTACTCTCGCAAAATGAACGGCACTCAACTACCAAGGGCAATTAAATTCACAGGCGCGCTATACTCAATCGGCCTACCCCCAGAAATACTCGGACTAAGCGCACTAACTGCTAATGAATTAGACGAAGTACGAACAATGTACAAAAACCTAGACTTAGACATAGGCACTGCGCTTTCTTACTATGACGAAAAATCACTAGAATTACTACTAGGTGCAGAACGAGAAAAAATACGCGCGGCAGTTAAAAACTTTAAATACGAAACAAACCAAGACTACATCATCGCAACTACAAATGCCATTAACGCGCTGCAAAAAGGAGATGACTCCAAACTAAACGAATCAATAAAACACGCGGCTTGGATAAGAAAATCAATAGGATAAAAAGAAAAGAGAAAAAAATTACTTACCTTGTATTCGGATTGGGTTGGTGTTTTCCGTTGAGTTTGTAGTAGTGTTTTCAAATTCAGGTGCAGCATCTGGGTTTACTGCAAGTACATTACCCGGTGCAAGTTCGGCATTGCCTTTTTCAATTTCATTTGCAAGCTCTTCTTGCGCAAGCTGCGCACTTTCATTAACTGCGCTATGTTCGCCTTCTTTAACCTCTTCTTTTTCACCTGCATGTGGATTAAAAGCGGCATACGCGGCAACTGCTGCAATTAACAAAACAGCCGCGATAAGTAAAACTTCAGGTTTCATAAATCAACTAAATACCTCTATACAAAAAGATTTTTTAATAAAAAAGATTAGGAAACTAAGCGGATATAAACACAACATCTAAACAAAACTTTCGCAGTTCAAATTAAAAAACTAACTCGCCTAATGAACACCGGAGGCTTTACATAAAAAACATGGAAATTCGAGAAGCTCTTTCATACGACGACGTACTACTAGTACCACAAAGATCAACAGTCAACTCACGACAAGAAGTCGACCTAACATCTAAACTCTCTACTAACATAACGTTAAAACTTCCATTCGTTACAGCGCCAATGGACACAGTATGTGAATACCAAATGGCAATAACAATGGCACAACTAGGTGCATTCGGTATAATACACCGCGGATTATCTTTAGAAAAACAAGTCGAACAAGTAGAACGAGTCAAAAGAAGCGAAAACATAGTAATCGAAAAACCATATGCCGTAAAACCATTCGACACACTCAAACAAGCAAAACTTGTAATGACCGAAAAAAACGTAACTGGCCTAGTCGTAACCGAAAACACAGGCACCCTCACAGGACTACTCACACACAGAGACCTACTATTTCAAGAAAACGACGAAGTACTAGTAAAAGACATAATGAACAAAACATTCACATCCGCCAAACCAGGATTACCACTTGAAGAATACATCGAGATAATGAAAGAAAACAAAGTCGAAAAACTACCACTCGTAGCAGACGGAAAACTTGCAGGTTTAGTCACAGCTAAAGACATACTCAAAAAAAGAGAACACCCAAACGCCACAAGAGACAAAAAAGGCAGATTACAATGCGGCGCCGCAATAGGAATGCGAAGCGAACTCAAAGAAAGACTCAAAGCATTATACGAAGCAGAAGTCGACCTAATACTAGTAGATATAGCACACGGACACCTCCAAAAATACCTCGACGTAGTCACACAAATCAAAAAAGACTACGGAGACGCATTTGATCTAATGGGTGGAAACGTTGCAACTCGCAAAGGCGCAGAAGACCTCGCCAGAGCAAAAGTCGACGCAATTAGATGCGGAGTCGGCCCAGGCGCAGCATGTGTAACAAGAGTAGTCACCGGATGCGGAGTACCACAACTCACCGCCGTAATAGACTGTGTTTCAGGTGCCGAAGGCATACCTGTTAACGCGGATGGAGGAATAAAAGAACCAGGCGACGCCATGAAAGCACTCGCAGCAGGCGCATCAACCGTAATGTGCGGACAGTTATTCGCAGGAACCACTGAAAGTCCAGGCAGAGTTATTTTCAAAAACGGCAAACGCTATAAAGAATACAGAGGACAAGCATCATACGCCGCGCTCAAAGACCTTGGCCTTGAAGACAAACGATCACCCGAAGGAGTCGAAGCAACAGTCCCATTCAAAGGACCAGTCAAAGACATACTCGACTACTACCTAGGCGGAATAAGATCAGGATTCTCATACTGTAACGCACATACAATAGAAGAACTCTGGCAAAACGCTCAATTCGTAAAAATGACCGCAGCAGGAATGCGAGAATCCAAACCACACGACATAAACGTAACATGACTATAATTCGCTTAAAAGAAGAAGAGGGACTCGAACACCTAGTTGAAAAACTACGCGCTTTGCCAGAAGATAAACGCAAAGTCATCGTACTCGTAGGTAGACATAGGAACGAAGGAACACACCTAATCGCACGAAGACACCACAAAGAATGGGAAGAACACGGCGCAGTCGTAATACAAATACCAACAAAATGGACGCCCCACGTATTCTGGAATAGAGTATTCCAAGGAAAAGCAGGAAAATTATCCGAAGCTTATTCTAAATTATCCGAAATATCCGACTACAAACACGAAACCGAACGAATAGCAAATACAGCGCTAATAGAAACTCATTTAGATAACATCAGCGATCTTGCAAAACGCGCCGCGCCTTCTGATTTCGACATCGCAGATCAACTTGCAGTTTTTAACGTGCCAATTGTAAACTTCCACGCAACTCCCTACATTAAGCGCAGCGAATTAAGATTTTTGCATGGAAGAGTTAGCAACATTCCATTCTTACCTACGCATTCCATTCATACAGATTATTCAATAACTTCTCCAAACATGCTAGCAGTAGAATACGATTATTATGGCGCACTAAAAAAAAGAAAACCACACTTTCCACATAGCGCCCAGGTAAATTATGAAATTATTGAACGCGCGCTCGGAGGACAATTAGATCAAAATTATATGCGCAAACCTATAATCACAACTAAGGCACTTGAAGATTTTAAAAAAACGCACAATACTAAATTCATTAGTTTAATTCAAGCATTAGCAAAAGAAGAATTAAGAAAATAAAAAAAAGTGAGGAAAAAGTTTTAGGAAATTTACATTCCCATGTCCATTCCGCCTTGGCCGCCCATTCCTGCGCCGGCTGGTCTTCCCTTTGAAGCGATTATGTCGTCGATTCTTAGAATCATTTCAGTAACTTCGCTTGAACTTTGTAAGGCTTGTTTTTTGACCTTAAGTGGTTCGATGACGTTTAGTTTAGTCATATCTTCAACTTTGCCAGTGTAGATGTTAACTCCAATTGCATTGCCGTTCTTTTCGTGCTTGGCTCTAAGTTCTACTAATGTGTCAATTGAGTTCATACCTGCGCTCTCAGCAAGAGTGCGTGGGATTACTTCGAGGGCGTCTGCGTAAGCAATGATAGCGAGTTGTTCACGTCCGCCAACTTCAGTTGCGAATTTCTTGAGACGAGCTGAGAGTTCCATTTCGGTTGAACCTCCGCCGGTTACGTATTTGCCAAGTTCAATTGCGCTTGAAACTGCGCCGATTGCGTCAACGATTGCACGTTCAGCTTCATCAACAATGTGATCAGTTGATCCGCGTACGAGGATTGTTACTGCTTTAGGTTCTTTGCAGTTTTCAACGAAAGTCATTTGCTCTCCAGCAACTTTTCTTTCTTCGACTAGGCCGGCAAATCCAAGATCTTTTGCGGATAAGTCGTCAATTGTTGTGACTACTCTGCAGTTTGTCGCGCGGGCGAGTTTTTCCATGTCGCTCTTCTTTACGCGTCTGCATGTTAGTACGCCTGCTTTAGCAAGGTAGTGTTGCGCTACGTCGTCGATTCCTTTTTGACAGAATAGAACGTTTGCTCCAGTTGTGGTGATTTTTTCTACCATTTTCTTGAGCATTTTTTCTTCTTGTTCAAGGAAAGCAGTCATTTGATCTGGGCTTGTAATTGAAATTCTTGCGTCAACTTCAGTTTTTTCGATTTCAAGAGCAGTGTCTACGAGTGCGATTTTTGCGTTTTCTACTTTCTTTGGCATTCCTGCGTGTACAACTTCCTTGTCAATTAAAACTCCGTTGATTACTTTAGTTTCGAGTACGTCTCCACCTTTCTTCTTTTCGAGTTTAATGAAGTCTTTGTCAATTAAAGTAAGTCCGTCTTTCTTTTCAGCTACTTGAGTTACTGCGCTTACAACGAGCTTTGCAAGGGCATCTTTTCCGCGTCCAACTCCGATGGTTTTTGATCCCATTGAAACTGAAGCGATTTGTTCGAGTGCAGTTTTGTCTGTAACTTTGACGTCAGTTGAAATTTGGTTTAAAGTTTCAATTGCTTTTTGAGTAGCTGCTTTGTATCCGTTGATAATTGTACTTGCGTGAATGTTTTGGTCAAGTAAGTCATTTGCTTTCTTTAGAAGTTCTCCTGCAATTACTACTGAAGTGGTAGTGCCGTCTCCTACTTCGTCATCTTGAGTTTTGGCAATTTCAACCATCATTTTACCAGCAGGGTGTTCAATGTTCATTTCCTTAAGGATAGTTGCACCGTCGTTGGTAATGACTACGTCCCCTAGTTCAGATACGAGCATTTTGTCCATTCCCTTTGGGCCGAGAGTAGTTTTGATCGCTTGAGCTACTGCGTAACCTACTGCTATGTTTGATCTTTGAGCATCTCGTCCTAAGACACGGTTGCTGCCTTCTGGGAGAATTAAAACTTGTTGTCCATTCATTTGACTTTGTGCCATATCTTTCTCTATACACCTATTTTAATTATTTTTTTTTAAAAAAAGAGACTTAGAATTAAAATTAACCAGTTTAATATCTAAAAATTAGTTTACGTTCTTATAATATAATCGGGAATTTTAACGTTTAAAAAACCTTACTCTAACTCCTTTTTTGAGCTATTTTTTTAACTTAACCTGCGTAAAAATTAATACAAGGTTTTATTTATGAAAGTTAAAATTGCACTTTTGCAAATGTCAATGGCGCCCAGCCACGGCGCTAACATCCAAAAAGCACTAAACTTATGCATGGACGCGGCTAAAAAAGGCGCCAACGTAATTTGCTTACCTGAAGTATTCGCAAGTCCCTACTTCCCGCAATACAAAGACTTCAAATTCGACGACTACTTAGAAAAAAACAACGCCACAGTTGAAAAATTTCAAGAAATCGCCAAAAAAAACCAAACCGTAATAGTACTCGGCTCACTATTCGTTAAAGAAAAAAACGGCAACTTCAACATAGCATACGTAATAGACGCCGACGGCAAACTCCTTGGCGGCTACGAAAAAACACACATCCCACACGACCCCCAATTCTACGAACAAAACTACTTCGCGCCAGGAGAAACCGGCTTTAAAGTATTTACTACAAAGTATGGCAAAATAGCGCCACTAATCTGCTACGATCAATGGTTCCCAGAAGCAGCACGAGCAGCCGCCCTTGCAGGCGCAGAAATAATCGTATACCCTACCGCAATAGGCGTAGCAGCAGGAGTAGAACAAACCGAAGGCAACTGGCAAGAAGCATGGGAAGCAGTACAAAGAGGACACGCAGTAGCAAACTCAGTAGTCGTAGCCACAATCAACAGAGTCGGAACAGAAGATGAAATGAAATTCTGGGGCGGATCATTCCTATATGACCAATTCGGAACACTCATCGCACACGCGAACGACAAAGAAGGCATAACAATCGGAGAAATAGACTTAGAACTACAAAAACAAGTACGCGAAGGATGGCGCTTCATGAAAGAAAGAAGACCACACCACTACACTGCGCTAACTGATAAAAAACTAGTACACAAAAAGTGAAACTCCTAAATGAAATTACCTATATATTGTATAATCGGCGACAGACCAGTCAAAGCAATACAAACCAAAGACGGTGGAATGGACGTACTAGCACTAGACTGGACAACCGGAGAATTCCAAAGAGCAATGCAATACACTCATACTATAGTATCGCCAATGGATGAAGACGTCGAATTCGTAAACGAAAAACAATTCAACGAAGCCGTCGAAAAAATAAAAAGAGAAATCAAAAAGTGATACTAATGAAAACACCTAAACAAGAACACTACCAAATGCCAGCAGAATGGCACGAACAAGAAGCAATCTGGATGTCATGGCCAAAAGACATTGACACATTCCCACAAGACTGCTTCGCGCAAGTACAAGAAAGCTTCGCCGCAGTAGTACGAGAAGTTTCACAACACCAGCAAGTCAAAATATTAATCGACAACGAAAAACAAAAACAAGAACTAACAAACTACCTACACAAACGCTCAATATTCACAGACAACATAAAATTCATACACGCGCAAACAATGGACGTATGGATACGCGACTACGGCCCAACCTTCCTACCAGATAACAACGGCCACAAAGCATACACAAAATGGCAATTCAACGCATGGGGTGCAAAATACGAAGAACTCCTCGCTGACAGTAACGTTTTCGCAGATGGTATTCCGGGCGAAGCCAACGTGAAAAAATTCGAAGCAGGTATCATAATGGAAGGCGGCTCAATAGACGTAAACGGCAAAGGCTGCGTCCTCACCACAAAACAATGCCTACTGAACAAAAACCGCAATCCCACCTTAACACAAAAACAAATCGAAGACAAACTAATTGAATACTTAGGCGTCGAAAAAGTACTCTGGCTAAACGAAGGAATAGTAGGCGACGACACAGACGGACACGTCGACGACATCGCAAGATTCATATCCGAAGACACCATAGCATACGCAATCGAACACAACCAAAAAGACGACAACTACAAATTCCTACAAGAAAACGAAAAACTCTTAAAACAAATGACTGATGTGCACGGTAAAAAATTCAAGTTAGTACCAATAGAAATGCCACCTGCAATGCACTACGGCAAAAGAAGAATACCTGCATCACACCTAAACTTCCTCATCACAAACAAAGTCGTACTAGTACCAACATTCGGACACGAAAGCGACAAAAAAGCAATCACAACCTTGCAAAAACACTTCCCAACTCGCAAAGTAATCGGCGTACCCTCCAAAGAATGGGTAGTAGGATTCGGCGCAGTACACTGCTCAACACAACAAGAACCAAAATAACCAAAAAATCCCCAATTAAGTTTATAAGCAACGATTCAGTAAATTGTTGGTAAAAATTTTATTTTTATAAAAATAAAGGGGAATTTAACTTTACAGACTATGTTTCTTGATTTTAGGATGGCGAAAAAACTCGCCGCTCAACACGACACTCCTTTAAACGTCATCAGTGAAAGTACAATTCGTCACAACTACGCGGCGATGAAAAAATACCTCCCACGCGCAGACGTGTACTTTGCAATGAAAGTACAAGGACACAAAGGAATCCTAAACATACTACGAAACGTAGGCAGCAACTTCGACGTCGCAAGCTACGCAGAAGCACAATCACTACTATCAATCGGCGTAGACGCCACAAAAATGCTATTTACAAACCCCGTCAAAACAATCCCTGACATAGTACGAGCCTACAACGTAGGAGTAGAAACATTCGTATTCGACAACGACTCCGAAATCCAAAAACTAGCAAGGTACGCGCCAGGCGCAGACGTAATGGTACGCGTCTACACCGATAACGACAACGCAATCTACAAACTCTCAGCTAAATTCGGATGCCCACCAAACCAAGCCAACCGTCTCCTCAATAAAGCTAAGAAACTAGGACTCAACCCCGTAGGCGTCGCGTTCAACGCAGGAAGCCACACACTAAACTCAGACGACTACATAGCCGCAATTAAACTATGCAAGAAAATTTTCAAAGAAGCCGCAAAAGACGGAATCAAACTCACAGAACTTGACATCGGAGGAGGCTACCCGCCCTTAACCGACCCAAAAACAAACTCAATCAAAATACTAAAAGAAGTCAACGAAGCACTAGAAAAACACTTCCCCGCATCACAAGGAGTACACATAATAGCCGAACCCGGCAGATTCCTCGTAAAAAACGCAGGAACACTAATCACAAGAGTAGTCGGCAAAAGCAAACGCAACGGAGTAATCTGGTACTACCTAGACGACGGCTCAGCATCATCCCTAATGGACTTACACTTCTCAGGCTGGAAATGGGAATTCCTCTCGCCAAGAAAAGGCAAAAAAATACTCTCCGTACTCGCCGGCCCCACGTGTGACGTCTACGACATCATATCAAAAGAAGAATGGCTACCCGAACTAGAAATCGGAGACCTAATACTCGTACCCGACACCGGAGCATACACAAACGTACTAGCCTCAAGATACAACGGATTCGAACCCGCCAAACTAGTCTATATTCCCTAATATTCCTTTACTCGTACAAAAAACTAAAGAGGGCTTTACATGAAATTACAATTCAATACATCCGTAGGAACTATCTACAAAAAACTAGACTTTGGATTCTGTACTGCAGAAATACCAAAAAACTGGCAAGCTAGATATAATAACGTAGATGGAATAGACCAACAAAACATAATATTCATATTCAATCCAGATGAATCAAACGGAACAGATCTGCCTACAAATACATTTACTATACAATACTCTGACTTGAACTCCGACGAAAAAATAACTCCAGATTTATGTATTGAAATAGAAGAGCAAGTTAATCCAGGCGGCCAAAAACAAGTACAACAAACCGAACTAAACGAATTACCTGTTGTAACTATTATTACAAAAAACTTTGAAATACAACAAAAACAATGTATTGTAATAACTAATTACTTAGCTAAACCCGGCACTCAAACAATGTATCGAATCGGATACTGGTACGACGTACAAAAAGAAAAACAGTACGCGCCATTATTCCAGTACATACTAAAAAGTATAAAACTAAAAAATTAGAAAAGAAAAAGAGGAGAAAAGATTTTAGTTTTGGCCGGGTAGCATTTCTTGAGCTACTTCGTCCCATTTACCGTCAATGATTGAACTAACAACTCGTTCATCTTTTACCATGACCATTATACGATGACTCGTAAAAGCTTGAGTTACAACTTGTCCATCACGATTACCAAAACCACCGTGACTTGAAGTAAAACCAAACACGTAAATGACTGAATTATTGTAAAATGCACTTGCATTCATAACTGTACATGGGACTGGTTCTCCAATTTCAAATAACTCAAAATAGCCAGGCGCGCAATCACTATTCGCATATCTGCTAATTGTAGTCAAATTACTGCCATCCCATGCGTATGTTGAAGAGTTAGTTACGAAATCTTTTGCAATGAAATAATTACTATCGACTTTACCAATTTGAACGGGTTTAATTGTATTTAAATCAACGGGTTTAATCGGCTTAATTACAACATTACTACTCTGATTAGCAGTTACATTACCACTATCTGCAGGTGTATTCAAACAACCAAACAGAAAAATTCCAAGCGCTAGTAGCGCAAAAAGTTTCAACTTCATAGAAAAACATTAGACTATTCAAACTATTTAAAAACAACTAAATTCACTTTGGAATCTTTCTTTCACTCTTATTTAAAACCTATATTCGCCCTAATTATTTTCACAGTGATACTTATTTCAATATGACTAAAAAATTCTACGTAACTACTCCAATTTACTATACAAACGGCAAACCCCACTTGGGCCACGCATACACGACCGTAGCAGCCGACGCACTCGCAAGATTCAAACGCCAACAAGGCTACGATGTGTTTTTCCTTACAGGTACTGATGAACATGGTCAGAAAGTAGAAAAAGCAGCCAAAGAAGCTAAAAAAGCTCCAAAGAAGTACGTCGACGAATGCGTAAAAGACTTCCAAGACCTCTGGACTAAACTAAACATCTCACACGACAAATTCATCCGAACAACCGACAAATACCACGAAGACGCAGTACAAAACATCTACGCGCAACTCCACGAAAAGGGACTAATCTACAAAGGAACCTACGAAGGATGGTACTGCCTACCAGACGAAACATTCTGGGCAGACAACCAAGTACAAGAAGATGAGAAGTGCCCCGAATGTAAGCGTAAGCTTATACGAGAGAAAACAGAAAGCTACTTCTTCAAAATGAGCGCATTCAAACAAAAATTAACAGAGTTCTTCGAAGAAAACCCAGAATTTGTAAAACCAAACTCTAGTTACAACGAATGCCTAAACTTCTTCAAAAACGAACTCAAAGACCTCTCAGTATCAAGAGACAACTTCACATGGGGAATACCACTACCCTTTGACAAAAAACACGTAGCATACGTATGGTTCGACGCCCTATTCAACTACTGCACCGCCATTGGATACGATGGCACAAATGCCAAAACAATAAATGCCTACTGGCCCGCAGACGTACACATAGTAGGCAAAGAAATCGCCAAATTCCACACAGTATTCTGGCCAATCATGCTATGGTCAGTAGGGCTAAAACCACCAAAACAAGTCTACGCACACGGCTGGTGGCTAAGCGAAGGTCAAAAAATGTCCAAATCACTAGGAAACGTAGTCGACCCAAACGCAATTACGGATAAATACGGCCCAGACGCATTCCGCTACTACATACTCAAACAAGTACCATTC